>JAHFEN010000078.1 GCA_023248455.1 Microcaldota archaeon
GCCTGTCGAAGTCAGCAACAGGAGGCTCCCGAACTTCGGGAATGATTACTCGAAGCTGAACTACTTGGATGTCTCCTAGCTAAAGCCCCAAATCCCTGATTATCCTGCTTGTCTTGGCCAGCCGCTCGTCAGCCATAATGTCTTTCAGGTGCACTGACTTGGCAGGCGCAGGAAGCCCAAATGGCTTCTGGTCGTAACCGAAAACGACCACGTCCGGCTTTACCCGCTCGAACGTGTCCATTACGTCGGATGCGCCGACAATGGCGAGGTCTACCCACTTGAGCGCAGACACCATTGCCCGCCTGTATTCAGCATCATGAATTGGTTTCTTGCCCTTGACCCTCTCCACCCTTTCATCAGTGGTTACTACCACCACGAGAACGTCGCCCTGATCGCGCGCTTTCTGCAGTGTTAGGATGTGCCCGATATGCAGTATGTCAAATACACCGCCAGTGAGAACTACTCGGAACATGCTCCTTTCGCTTGCGTTCAGCCAGTATTTTCCGTTCGTAGCATTTTTTTCAAGCATTGCCTTTTCTTGCTGGCTGAGCTTTCCGCAGGCTGCTTCAAACAGCCCGTTTTCCCGGACGCATTGCAAGTAGAGCTCTTTGGCATTCATGAAAATCACGAATCGCTAGGGGTATAGCCTGTTTATAGTCCTTGGGAAGGGGATGGCGTCTCGGATGTGGTCCAATCCCAGCATCCACTTCACCAGCCGCTCTATCCCCAGCCCGAAGCCCGAGTGCGGGAACGGGCCGTATTTCCTCAGGTCAATGTACCAGTAATAGTCCTTTGGGTTGAGGTGCTGTTCGGCTATTCGCGCCATCAGCTCATCATATTCCCAGATCCTCTCCGAGCCTCCGATTATCTCGCCGTGGGCTTCGGGAGCAAGCACGTCCGCATTCAGCACTGTTCCTGGATTGCCCGGATCCTCGCGCATGTAGAATGCCTTTATGTCTTTGGGGAAGTTTGTCACGAATACCGGCTTGTCCTCGTCCTTGGTAAGAAGCGCCTCCTCGTCAGCGCCAATGTCCTGGCCCATTTTTATGTTCGCCCCGCGTGAAATCGCAAGCTCGACTGCGTCCGAGTAGGTCATGCGCTTGAAAGGGCCCTTTATTTTCCTGAGCTTGTCAGGGTCGCGGCCGAGCGACTGCAGCAAATCCGCGTGGTTGGTTGCCATTCTTTGCGCCACATGCACCAGCATTTTTTCCTGCAGCTCCATATTCATCTTCTGGTCGTAGAACGCCATCTCCGGCTCAAGATGCCAGTATTCGCACAAATGCCGCACTGTCCTTGAAGGCTCGGCACGGAATGAGGGCGCAAGCACATAGACTTTCTCAAGCGCAGTGGTGAATACTTCGGCGTAGAGCTGCGAGGACTGCGTAAGGTATGCCTTTTGCCCGAAATAGTCCATTTCAAAAAGAGTGGAGCCTCCCTCGCATGCCGCGCCAGTTATCATGGGAGGGGCAAGCTCCCAGAAGCCCTCTGAATCGAAAAACTCGCGCAGGTATTTCATTATCAGGTAGCGGGATTTCATTATTGAAGTAAGCCTCTGCGAGCGCAGCCACAGATGGCGCGTGTCAAGCAGGAATTCCACTGACTGGTCCTTTGCAATTGGAAATGGCTCGCCTTTCCCTATGAGCTGCACTTTTTCCACGGCAAGCTCGAATCCGCCCGGCGCGCGCTTGTCCTCTTTTACTATCCCTTCGAGCATTATGGTGGACTCGACAAATGCTGATGTGGCATCCTCAAACCCCTTGTCGCCAGCAGCATCCTTTTTCACTGCGCACTGCAGCACACCTGTGGAGTCGCGCACCACTATGAATGCAAGCCCTCCGCTTGTCCTGGAGCGGTGCACCCAGCCCCGCACTTTCACAGCCTTGTTATTGTGGAAGCCGGCAAGTATGCTGCCTATATGCACGAAATCGGTTGCCAATGGATCCATGCTATCAACTCCCACGAATGAGGAAGAATGGAGGGAGATAAATATAAAACGTGGCGTAATGCCTGGATTTACCAGCCGTAGTACCGTGCCCTTGATTTTCCGAGCGCCTCCATTGCGGGCAGGAACCCCTTGGAAAGGAGCTGAGGCGCCTTGAGAAGCACATTCGCGCCGGTCGCAGCCTTGTCAAATGCAGAAAGTTTAGTTAGGTTCTTCGGGATCAGCGAGCCGATAAGGTTCCATTCCTCGTCGTTGAATCTGTACACCGCTTCCTTGGAGGAAACGAGCTTGGCGTAATCGGGAAACTCGTTGCGCCAGAGCTTTTCATATGGAGCCAGTGCTGCCTTGCTGGTGTCCCCTCTTGCAATCGCCTCTGCCGCTACTTGCGCTGCAAATTTGCCAGAGGTCATGGCAAGCGAGGTGCCGCCCTCGAACATCGGGGAAGTGAAGCCTGCAGCATCTCCAACCAATAGGATGCCGTCTGAACAGGTGGTGGGAACTGCGCCAGAGGAAGGTATGAAGCCGCCGAATGCAATTTTGCCCACTTTCTTTTTCTCGCGCAAGCCATATTCATCAATGAACTGCTCAAGGTATTTTCGCGTGCTGGGCGCGTCATTGGTCACCAATCCAACATTTGCCCTTCCGTTGCTCTTCGGGATTACCCACAGGTAGCCGTGCGGCGCAAGTCGAGGCCAGAGCAGGAACTCAATGAAACCGTCTGATTCTACTGGCGCGAGCTCATACTGGAGCCCCACGACCTTTTTGGGTTCAGGGTTCAGCTGCAGCAATTTTGAGGATACGCCTGCAACTCCGGAAGCATCGATTATCAATTTCGCAGAGTGCTCGCCCTGCGTTGTGCTTATCTGCCAAATGCCGTTCTCCCTTTTCAGATTCACAACCCTGTGCTTCAAATTGTAAGTTGCCCCTGCCTCAGCGCCAAGCTTTCCCAAGAACTGCTCGAACTTCTCCTTTTCCAGGTCAAAGCCTGGCTCGTCTATGTAGGAATAGGATTTGTCGGGGTATACCAGCTTTATGCCTTTGACCCGCATGGAAATGGCTTCGTCAGGAAGCTCCAGGCCGAGCCTTTTTGTGGCAAGCTCGGACAGGCACTCGCCGCAGTGCACAGGCTCGCCTATGCGCTCGTGCTCCTCGAATACGGCTGTCCGCAAGCCAGCTTTTGCAGCCGAGAAGGCTGCGTAAGTGCCAGCAGGGCCTGCGCCTATAACTGCAACGTCAAATGATTCCGGCATCGCCATCGCACCAATTCGCTCTGCAACACAATATAAGATTAGCTCTCAGCCCCTGTCTCCGGCGTTATCGGGCGAAAGCCCCTTAAACTGTTGCTGGCACAAGCTATCAGAGGCGGTTTGATATGTTCATTTTCCAGGAGACGGCAACTCATGAACAAGCAAAGGCGCATCAGAGGCGTACGATAAAAATAAACCAGTCCATAATAGAGCCCAAGAAACTGAGCGGAAACGCACTTGCCAGGGAAACCGAGAAGTTCGACAAGTGGATGGACAAGAAACCCAACTTGAGCATGAAAAACAAGATAGAGATGGAGCTCTTTTTCAAAAATAGCCTCGAAGCTGGGCTTGAGACGCCGAAAAATCTTTGGCTTTCCGCAAAGAAGCTTACAGATGTGGAAAACGACCCTTTCTACAGGGGACATACCAAGTCTGTTCAAGGGCTCTATGGATTTGACGCTCCAAAGCTGGAAAAAATCAGCTTGCTTGTGAGGAAGGCAGAAAACGACCAGGCTTTTGCCGAATCGATAAAGGAATTCGAGGGAAAGCACGGTCGCGGAAAAATGGCAAAGACCCCCAAGGAATGCGTGACTTCTGCAAGGTATGTGTTTACCACCCTGAACACAGGGTTGAAGCCGATGTATGTTGGCTTTTCGACTGAGAAAAAACCACAGGCTGAATTGCTTCATTGGGAAAACCTTTACAAAAAGCTCTACAAGCTGGCCGAGGAAACTTTTGGGGACCAGAAAAAGGCCATTTTCGACATGATATCCGATCCGAAGAACAACCCTGCTGGCATTCTGAACTAGCTTTTTTATGGGAGGTTCGCCCCTGCCCGGGATGGCGACACAATACATAACCGAGCAGGGGCATCAATGCAAATTCTTGGGGCTAATCCCCGTGGTGGTTCCACATCTGCCTCTTCTGGTTCATGAGGTCCTTTGCAATCGAAAGAAGCTGCGTGCTTATCCGAAGCGCCTCATCTGGCGAGAGCTTGATTGCCTGCTGCGCAACCGAGTTCATTATCCTAATCGTTATCACTCCGTCGCGGGGGAAGCCGTTCTGCTCGTTTGCCGGCTCGGACTCAAGCCGAAGCGCGTTCCTGTGGGACTCGCCCTTCTCGTCCTTCCACCAGTGGATTACCTCTTCTTCGATAGTCGCCATACTCTAGGGGTGCGCTTGGGCGGTTTATAAATCGGCGCTGACCTCATTTCCGGTGGTTCCGCTGCCAGTACCATCGTCAAAGACGGCTTGTGCGGCAGAGGCATGGGTGGTGCGTGCCCGCTCTCCGGGGCGCGTAGCAATGCATAAAAAGCTCAGCATGCCAAGCATATCACGGAAAATAAAGGTGCATTGAAATGATACTGGCATTCAAGGGACTTGCAGCTGGAAAAGCGGCTTTCGGCTCTGCTGCAGCCGCAAGGATGCAGTTCAATGAATTCGCACCCGTACTTGAAACCATAGTTGCAACTGGCGTAGTTGCCATTGCCTTGAGGGAAACTCTTCCAAAGAACCAGCAGAAAAAGCAGTGAAAAGCAGATTTCCGAAAGAAGCTCATTCTGAAGTTAAAATCCGCCAATAGGTGAAAAATTAATAAAAAACAAAAGAAAAAAACAAGA
>JAHFEN010000079.1 GCA_023248455.1 Microcaldota archaeon
CTCATCCGCGCTGGAATGGAATTTGCCGCCCTTCTATATATGCCTGTTCCCGGTCAGCCGCAGGCTCCAAACAGCGAATGCTACCATGGATGCCGCCCCTATGGCGAGTATTGGGGCAAAGCCATATGCTGCTGCAGCTGCCCCGCTAACCATGGATGCGGCAAATACAGTAATGCTTCCAGGAGTGTGAAGAAGGGCTATCTCGGTTGAGCGGTTCTTCCTCTTTTTCGCCTGCAGGTAGATTATCTCTTCCCAAAGAAGGGCAAGGCAAGCATCGCCAAACGCCATGAGAAGGAAGAAGTGGGGGAGGAGCCCAGTGCCGCCAAATGACATGCCAAGCAGGGCCGCTGAGAATATTGCGCTTCCGGCACATGCGGTTGCTTTGGCACTTGTGCGCCTGCTGGAAAGGACATTGAGAACTATTCCATAAATGAGGAAGTAGACTGCGTAAACCAGCCCTATCTGCCCGAGCGAGAAGCCCGAGAGCCCGAACATGAGAGGGATGAGGAGGTACAGTATGACTGTGTATAGCGTGGAGCCCACTGTCATTGCGCCAGTAGTCTCATAGAACGACATTTCCCTGCCAAGGAAGGTGAAGCCCGACAGCTTGAAATGGGTGCGGTGGGGCGTGTCCTTTACCCCGAAAGAGTGGAGGACCATCACAATGCCGACGATTGCCGAAAGCGCAAGCAGGATGCCAAAGCCGCCGACAGGAAAGAGCAGCCATACTGCAAAGCTTCCGACCGCAAAGTAAAACGCCCTTCCTGAAACCAGCCCTGCTGAAACAAAGTGCTGCCTTTCCGGCTGCTCGTGCATGAGGCTGCTCCTATTCACCGCCCAGATGAAGGAGTCGCTTGCCCCGTCCAAAAGCTTCCCTATTCCAAAGTTCGAGAAGGCGTACGCAACAGGCTGCAGCAGAGTGCCAAGGGAATTGAGGAAATAGAACAGCCTTTCGCCGAATGCGTCCGCGTATGCTGCCGAGGCAAGGCGCACAGCAACCTTTGCTATGGGCGTAAGGGAGAACACCACGCCTATTGCTGCCAGGTCCATGCCCTTCTCCAGCATGAGGAGAGGCACCATGACAGTGGTTATTCCGAAGACGAACGAGTCCAGGAAATTGATTGTGAAGATGCGCCTTACCATTAAGAGTGGGATTGTGAAGGAAAATTAAAAAGAGGAAACGTGTGTGGTTGTTAAGAGTGTAACTCAGAAGTGCTGTAAACCATTGTCTCAACATCCTTGAACAGTAACTCTGCAGTCTTGAAAATTATTATAACCTCTGCCGGTTCGGGCTTAAGTTTCTCAAGATCAACCAACACAGAAGAAACTGCCAGGCTGCTTGCCAAGGATTTTTTCGTCGATGCTTCCTTTGGAAGCAGGACTTTCAAAGCATCGGAAATCTCATTTCTTGTATCGTGAAAATCCAAAACCAGTGCTGTCAAATCCTTTTTTTTATCAACAGCCATGTCGTTTAGCGCCTGCGGTGAAATCTGATTTATGTCAGACATTGCCTTTGACATGCGCCTGATCGACTCGTTCATTCTATGGCCTGACAAGAAAGAGTCAAGGTCGGCTGCCAGTGTGGAAATCGGGTCAGATATCTGCGGTCCTTTGTTTGCCAAGTGTATTGCACGAACACTTGCCTCAATCATTTTAAGTTTTGTTGGTTCATTGAGAATACTTCTCTTGTCTGTCACCAGCTGGTCAGTCAGGAGATAGAGCCTTGTCGGGTACTTTCCCTTAGGGTGATCGATGGGATATATCACTAATTTTTTATCACCGCACATTGCAAAGCAGGGTTTCTTGACAGGGACTTGCCGTGTTTGTTTGCTGTCTCTTAAGTTCATTCCCACACCTCTCTGAAATAACGTGTATAAAAGTGTTTATAAATGCATAGTTTCGCCTGCAAAGCACCTGCTTTATTTATCTGAACGAAGCCGCTGCCCCGCTTCTATGAAAAATCTGCTGATTTTTTATACCAATGCGCCAATAACAACTGTCGTGGCCACGGTGATGTCAATGGTAGCATGGGGGCCTGTGGAGCCCCTCGACCGAGTTCGAGTCTCGGCCGTGGCCTATCGATGTTCTTAGATTTTAAGGTTTTATGAAGAGGCACTAACGCAATGATTATCTGAAATGGGTGGGTCTTGTGTGGGTTGAAAAGGAAACCGACTCCTTGATGGTAACAAAGGACTATGCAGGGCCCCTTGTCCTGCTTGGACTTTCCGTATTCGCATTCATTGTAATTTTTGTGTCATTTCTGTTTATCTTCAACTGGGCTTTATCGCTCGTAGTATCGAATGTTGAAGCTGGTCTTGTATCTGGATTCGCTGCAGCAATTCTCCTTCTTTTATACGGATCTTTTGTTCGCAAGGCGCAAATCACGAAAACTACATTTGACAAAAAGCAGGGCACCGTATCTGTAGAAAAACTTGGCATATTTGGGAAAAGAATAGTTGAGAGGAAGTTAAAGGATGCTAAAGAAATCAAGAATAAAGTAGTAACTGAATTTGATGTGGCAAAAGTACCAATTTATGAGCTCATTTTGGTCTTTATACGAGGGGGAGGGGAAGAAAAGTTGGTAATAGGGATTGGCGGGTCCGAGATGAAAGCTTTAGGGGAAAGAATTGCGAGATTTATTGGAATGAAGATGGCTGATGTTTAGGGCTTTTCACCTCATGAGAATGCCAAAGTTTAACGGAACGTGAGGGGCGCGGCCGTGGCATCTACCCATGCATCGTGCAAATAAACTTAAATTTGACGCGAGGAATCCCATCATGAAGACTTCCGCGCTCGTGGTCATACTCATTGCCGCCGCGCTTGCTGTGGCGTGGTTCGTGTTTTCCAAGCCAGCCTACCCCCTGACGCAGGACGACGCGAAGAAGTTCTTCCTTGAGGACCTGAAGGGAAAATACCCGGATGCCGAAGTGCGGGAGATCACCGAGATACTGCCGCAGACTACGCCGGAGGGAAACCCGTACTTCCAGCTCAAGGCAAGGGTGACGAACGGCTTGTCCACTCCCTGCCCGGAAAGGATTAACGTTTACTATGACTACCCGCCCAAGAACTTCGTGGCCCAGCCGCCGGAATACATAACCAAAGGCTGCAAGGTCTGCCTCAATGTCGACGTGTGCGTCCTCGCCTACCCTGAGGAAGCGGTGATCGCCTCGCACACCTATTCAGGCACAGATGCGGTATCGCAGTTCATCAAGGGCAATGCCGATGCCAAGGCAGAGGCGTCATTCAAGGAGCAGTACGGCGAATTCCCGGGGGTTTGGCTGGTAAAATGGAGTTCGGCAGCTTCCAACGGGACTTACACTGTCGCGCTTTCAAAGGGCGAGAACAGGGTGCTTGAAGTATTTGGCGCCGAAGTGCCAGACGGTCTGTACAAGAACTAGTTTTCGTAGTAGTAGAATTCGCCTGCGGCTTTCTGCTCCCTGTCAAGCGCCGAGTCTGGCTTGTTAATCCTTGGCCTCTTGCTGTCTTTGTCGCGGCGCAGAGTAATGCCGACTGACTTCAAAAAGCCGTTCATGCCCTCCCTTTTCCCCGAGGGCGCTGCTGCGTGCCCCTGCCTTCCTGGCTCGCCTGAGAAAATCATCATTCGCGAGGAAATCGCATCCAGGAGCACCAGGTCGTGGTCAATGACAAACGCGCACTTTTTGCTGTCCGTTATCACGCTTTGCAGCAGGTCCGCAAATTCCAGCCTCTGCTCAATGTCCAGGAATGCCGAGGGCTCGTCAAACAGGTATATGTCGGAATCGCGGGAGATGGCAAGGGCAACTGCCACTCGCTGGATCTCCCCGCCTGACAGCGAGCCGCACTTTTTTTCCATGAGAGAATTCACGGCGAGCTTCCTTCTTGCAAGCTCGGCAACATAGGCATCCAGCCCTGGTACTGCGAAAAGGCTGCGCACCTCGGATTCCGGCTCGAGCTTGACGTGCTGGGGCTTATAGGAAACCCGCAGGCTTGAAAGCATCTGCGCATTGTCAGGCTGCTCCACGCCCGCAGCCATCCTCATGAAAAGGGTCTTGCCTATCGCGTTCTCGCCAAGGATCCCGACAACCTCGCCCTCCATTATGCTGCCTTCCTCGGAGGAGAACGAGAATCGCTCGAATTTCCTCTGGAGCGCAGGGTAGGAGAATTTCACAGCGCGGGACTTTGCCGCTCCAGCGGATGAGACCGAGAATTTAATCGAATGGTCCCGGAAGCGCGTGTTCTCCTCTGTTAGGAAGCCGTCCAGGTATTCGTTTATGCCGCTCCTTCCTGACTTGACGCCAGAGACAACCCCGTATGCATTCTCCTGGCCGTAGAACACGTGCACGTAGTCAGACAGGTAGTCGAATATGTCGAGGTCGTGCTCGATGACGACCACGTTCTTCTCAGATGACAATTCCTTCAGGGCGCGGGCGACGGCCAGCCTCTGCTTTATGTCAAGGTAAGCGGCAGGCTCGTCGAAATAATAGAGGTCGGCATCCTTGCAGAATGCAACCGCGATTGCAAGCCTCTGCAGCTCGCCGCCCGAAAGCTCGGGGACGTTTTTCTGGAGTATTTCCTGAAGGGCGAAAAGCTCATTAGCCCTCTGCATGGCCTTGCGCTCATCATTTTTTTCCAGTAGCTCGCTAGCCTTTCCCTTGAACATTTCCTGTATTCTCCCGATGCTCTGCGGCTTGAGCGAGACTTTCAGCTTCTTTTCCTGCAAGGTGAGGA
>JAHFEN010000001.1:0-24598 GCA_023248455.1 Microcaldota archaeon
ATATTCAAATAGACTAGGAAAATCCCGGTTTTGTAGTCCTGCGGTACAGAGAACGGCACTGAAACTGTGGATGTTGCCCCGGCTCCAATGTCCCCTGCATAGACCGAGGATGACTGGCTTGGCGTTGTGAAAAATACTGTCACGCTGTCCGCGGTGTCAGAACCGGCATTCTGCAGCGTTACCTGGAGCTGGCCGTTTGTGCCTGGATAAATCGTTTGGGGCACAACGGAAGTGCCTGCAAGCTGCAGGGCTGCTGAGCTGGAGCTAGCTCCTGAGCTTGAGCTCGTGCTGCCTGTGGTTGTTGCTGCGTGCGCAATGCCCGCACTCATCACCAGCATTACAAAGACCAATATGGTATTCCGTTCCATTCATCTCACCTCGCTCTACTTTGCCCTAATATCCCCGAATGAAGCTATAGGCTTTTGCCTGGCGTCCTTTTCGACCATTCCGTCTCTTATGGATATTTTCCTTTCAGCATAGGCCGCGACCAGCGGCTCGTGCGTAACGACTATGACCGTGATAGCCTTTCTTTTCCAAAGGGCGGAAATGAAATTCATAACCTCGAGGCCTGACTTCGAATCCAGGTTGCCCGTTGGCTCGTCTGCCAATATTATGTCCGGATCGGTTGCAAGTGCGCGCGCAATCGCCACCCTCTGCTTTTCGCCACCTGAAAGTTGTGAGGGCATATTTGCCATTTTCGGGGTCAGGCCCACCGCCTGCAGCCTGTCTCTTGCAATTTTTTCTCTTTTCTTCTCATCCTCCTCCCTAATAATTAATGGAAGTTCGACGTTCTTAAAAACAGTTAGCGTGGGGGCAAGGTTGAATGCCTGAAAAACAAAACCAATTTTTCGGTTCCGCGCCTCAGCAAGCTCGTCGCCGCCCATGTTTGAGACAGGCACTCCGCCCAGGTAGACCTCACCCGAAGTTGGCACATCAAGGCAGCCAAGCATGTGCAAAAGCGTGGATTTCCCACTGCCAGACGGGCCGACTATGGACACGAATTCGCCGTGTTTTATTGAAAGGCTTACTTCCCGAAGCGCCTGGAAGGTGGACTTTTCCATGGCATATTCTTTGGTGACCTTTTCCAGCCTTATGACATCCTTTGCCGTTCCCATCACCTGTGATTTTGAAGTACACAGTGATGAGTGGACAATCGGCTTATATTGGCTTCCCGACTTTATGCCCAAATTCTACCCAAATTATGACGTATTTCTGCCAATGATAAAGCCTCCAATGCAGAATTGCAGCTTATTCGCTCGAAAGTTTGGCAAAAATCAGCAAGCCGATTGCAGAAAAGAGCATGGGCACGTAGGAAAGCAGGCTTGCCCTTCCGTATGGCCCCAATATTATGTGTATCAACGGAAGGGTAGATAGGGCATACAAGAAGAAGGAAAACAGGAATGCAATGAGCCCAAGCGTGAAACTGGAGCGCAGCTTCAGGTAATCCTTAATATGTATGAAAAGAAGGTAGACTATGGCAGCCAAATTCACTAGCGAAAGCACCAGCCTGATGGTGAAATAATTGGTGATTTCCGCGGGCAAGTCAGCACCGGGCTGCACCGGCCTTACCCTATCAAAGAACCCGTCTCTGCCAGGCTCGCGCAGCACCGGGTCGAAAGTCGGGAGCAGCCAGGCTGAGAACACGATTATCGCAAGCGCCGCTGCTATGAGCCCCAAGGTGTAGAGCAGCGCAATGCCGATATAATTCCGCTTGGAATCTTTCTTTTCATCGTTTGTTTTTTGCTTTCCTGCCATTGTTACCACCCTTTAACTTTGCGGCAAAATCCTTGTCTGCAAGCGCTATGTCTGAAATGAAATGCACCTGCCCATACCCGTCTCCTGTGCTCTCTAAAACTGAATTTTTTTCAAGCAGTTCCACATGGTGCTCCACTGTCTTATAATCCAGCCCGGCAGCAAGCGAAAGCTGGCGCGTGTTCATGGGTTTTTTTGCAAGAATGGAAAGTAGGCTGAGCCTGGTGGGCCCTCCCTTTGTGCCTTCAAGCAACCAGAAAAGCAGCCGTTTCATCGGGTCCATAAACGCACTGAAGTGGCTTGATGCAGGGAAAGTTTAAATGACTAATCAGATTCCATGCCTGAGTATCATGAGTCCGAAAAGATTTGGGTATTAGTTGGGTGTTATTTCGGAAAATCTACTTATATGCGGACAGAGAAGGTTTAGCCAGCATCAAAAAGGGGTGGGAAAATGGAAAAGAAAATATTGGCAGCTGCATCGGCAATCATACTTTTTGTTTTGGCAGGATTGGTGTTTGCGATGCCAGGCTGGCAGAAATGGGGAGAAGGTGCGCAGAACGGCACATGGCCTGCCCCTCCGTGGCAGAACAAGACCTGGCAAGCTGGCAACTACAGCCAGTTCAATTCCACGCAGGTTCGGGAGTTCAGGTCGTCAGTGGAATCAGGCGACTTTGCGACTGCAAAGCAGCTTCACAACAAATACGGATTCGGCGGCCCCCTGTTTGGCAGGCTGAATGAGAGCACGTTCGCGCAATACTCGCAGATATTCCAGCTGAGAAGCCAGCTTCAAAACCTTACAGGCGCGCTCCATCAGGAGCTTGGGCTGACAGGAGCCATGGGCCATCGCGGGCGTGCTTTCATGGGAGGCTATGGAATGGGGGTTGCCATGGGCATTCGCCACGGCAAGATGCGTTAATGCAAGGAATCACCAAGGATGGAAATAGTGGTCGCCCCTACGCCCCCTCCCCTCTCCCATTTTTCTCCAAATTTTATGGGCGCCTCACGTCCCCCTATTCTTCCTTTTCCCTCAAACCGCCAATTTCTGCCGATTTTCAGCCGTTGTCTCAGTGCCCTATATAAAGTTTTTCTGGAAATTACGAAAGCTCCGCAAGGGGCGTGGGAGGTGGGATGGAGCCTTCGGGTCTACCATTCCCCTCTATTAATAACCCCTAATCTGGATACTGTTTCTAGATGGTGCCATGCTCGCCGACATAGCCAAATCCGCGCCCCATTCGCCAGGTGTGTACCTATTCAAGGACAAGGCAGGCGCCATTCTCTACATCGGAAAGGCAAAAGACATACGGAAAAGGGTGGCTAACTACTTTTCTCGCGACATTTTGGACAGGACTTCGCAAATGGTCTCGAACGCAGCTACTCTGGAGTTCATAGTAACAGACAATGAGTCCGAAGCCCTTTTGCTCGAAAGCGGGCTCATCAAGCAGCATTTCCCAAAATACAACATTGACTTGAAAGACAATGAAAAATTCACCTACATACTCATTACGGGCGAGCAATTCCCAAGGATGCTGCTGGTGAGGCGCAGCAGGGGAGGAAAAGTGAGGGTGCACGGCGGATTATACGGCCCTTTCACCTCCGGCTCCGCCCATGTACTTGTTGCTTCTACGCTTCGGAAGATATTCAAGCTGCGGACCTGCCGTGTGGGGCAGGGAAGGCCATGCCTGCAGTACCACCTGGGCTTCTGCATGGGCCCGTGCGCAGGATTGGTGACGCCGGATGAGTATGACAGGCAGGTGCAAAAACTCAGAGACGTGCTATCCGGCCGAAAAAAGCTCGAGGAAGTTATGGGTGAAATGGAAAAGGAGATGAAAAAATCCTCAACTGCGCACAATTTCGAGCGGGCATTGGTGCTCCGCAATTCCATCCGTTCGCTTTCTTCACTCTTGGAGCGGCAGAAAATCGAATCGGCAGGGGAGGCAAATGAGGATTATCTTTCGCTTGTGGCGCAAGGGGGAAGGGTGCATGTCCAGCTTTTCAGGCAAATTGGCGGCGTAATACGCGACAGGAAGAAATTCGAGTTCGAGGCTGTGGATGGAGATGCGCTCGGTGAATTCCTTCCAAGATTCTATGAAGCAGGCGGCATTCCAAGAAGGATATATGTTGAAAAGGAACCGGAATTGAAAGCTGCAGTGGAAAAATACCTGGCTGAAAAGCGGGGGGGACCTGTTTCACTGGTTGTTCCTGAGAAAGGGGACAAGAAAAAGCTGCTTGAGCTGCTTCTCAAAAACATACTTCTGGAAATTAGCGGGCACGCAGACCCTGCAATTGTGGAGCTCCAGCACGAACTTGGCATGTCAGCCCTCCCGCGGGTTATCGAGTGCTTTGACATATCCAACCTATTCGGAACCAGCATTGTCGGCTCCATGGTGCAGTTCGTGAACGGAAAACCGAACAAAAGCAACTACCGCCGCTTCAAAATCCGCACAGTGGAGGGGCAGGATGATTTTGCTTCAATGAAGGAAATAGTTTTCAGGAGATATTACAGGATTAAGAGGGAAAATTCGACCCCTCCGGATCTCATATTGGTTGACGGTGGGCCAGGCCAGCTTAATGCCGCTCTTTCCGCCCTTTCCGAGCTTCAGCTTTCCATTCCCTGCGTGTCGCTGGCAAAAGAATTCGAGGAAATCAATCATCCTGACCTTTCCGAGCCAATCCGCCTGCCACGTTCCTCTCTGGCGCTCAAGGTTCTCCAATACGCGCGCGACGAGGCACACAGGTTCGGCATTGCGTATCACAGGCTGTTGAGGAAGAAAAACTCGCTTAACTGAGCACTCTCTTCAGATACTGCCCTGTATAGCTGTCCTTGTTCCTCATCACGTCCTCTGGCGTGCCTGTGGCAATTATTTCACCGCCGTTATCCCCGCCCTCGGGTCCCAAGTCAATTAGGTAATCCGCTGATTTCACCACGTCTAGGTTGTGCTCTATAATCAGCACTGTGTTGCCCTTGTCCACCAGCCTTTGCAGCACTGCGAGAAGTTTCGAGACGTCCGCAAAGTGCAGGCCTGTTGTTGGCTCGTCCAAGATGTAGAAGGTTGTGCCAGTGTCCCTCTTGGAAAGCTCGGCAGCAAGCTTTATCCTCTGCGCCTCGCCCCCTGAAAGCGTGGTCGCAGGCTGCCCGAGCGAAATATACCCCAGCCCTACATCGTTCATGGTCTCAAGCTTGCTCTTTATCGCGGGGATGTTCTGGAAGAAATTCAGCGCCTCCTCCACGCTCATGGAGAGCACGTCGTGCACGTTCTTGCCCTTATAGCGTATCTGAAGCGTTTCAGAATCGTATCTCTTTCCTTCGCATTCCTCGCACGTTACATAGACATCTGGCAGGAAGTTCATCTCAATCTTCTTCACACCGTCGCCCTCGCAAGCCTGGCACCTTCCCTTCTGCACGTTGAATGAGAACTGGCCAGGTTCATAGCCACGCGCCCGCGCCTCTGGTACTCCTGCGAAAAGCTCGCGAATCGGCGTGAATGCGCCTATGTAAGTGGCTGGGTTGGAGCGTGGCGTCCTGCCTATGGGCGACTGGTCGATCGCTATCACGCTGCTCACGTTCTCAGCGCCCTCTAACCTGTCAAATTTACCCGGCTCCTCGCGCGACCCATTGAATCGCTTCATCAGCGCCTTGTAGAGTATTTCATTTATGATGGTGGACTTGCCCGAACCTGAAACGCCGGTTATCCCGACAAAAACGCCAAGCGGTATCCTCACGTCTATTTTCTTGAGGTTGTTCTCGCGCGCCCCCCTGACCGTCATCCAGCTTCCAGGCTTGCGCCTGATGCCTGGTGTGGGTATGAACTGCTCGCCGCGAAGGTATGCGCCTGTAAGCGATTCCTTGTTTTTTTCTATCTCCTTCGGGGTTCCTGCCGCCATCACCCTGCCGCCATGCACCCCGGCTCCAGGCCCAAGGTCCACCATGAAGTCCGAGCTCCTCATGGTCTCTTCATCATGCTCCACCACGATTAGCGTGTTTCCCAGGTCGCGCAGCGATTTCAGCGTTGCAATCAGCTTGGCATTGTCCCGCTGGTGCAATCCAATCGATGGCTCATCAAGCACGTACAGCACCCCTGTCAGGTTTGAGCCAATCTGCGTTGCCAGCCTGATTCTCTGCGCTTCGCCGCCCGAAAGCGTCCCTGATATGCGGGATAGCGAAAGATAGCCCACGCCGACGTTCAGCAGGAAATCCAGCCTCGCAAGCACTTCCCGCAGCACAGGCTTTGCAATTGTTTCCTCGCTCTTGCCCAGTCGAAGCGATGTAAAAAAGCCATAAGCAGAGTCAATGGAAAGGTCAGTGACCTCTATTATGTCCTTGCCATTCACTTTCACCCCAATCACTTCGGGAATCAGCCGCTTTCCCTTGCAGGACGGGCAGGGAAGCTCGCGCATGAACCTCTCCATCTCCTGGCGCCTGTATTCGGATTGCGTCTGCCTGTGAAGACGCTCTAGATTTGGGATGACGCCCTCGAATTTGGAGCTGCCTTCCCAGGATGAGTCGCCGCTTTTGGATTCCAGCCTGTAGCTTATTTTCTCGTCCGAACCGTAAAGGATCGCCTTCTTCGCCTCTTCGGCAAGCACATTCCACTGCGTGTTCACCGAAAAGCCGAACTTCTCCCCAAGCCCTGCAAGAAGCTGCTGGTAATAGCCTCCCATCATGGTATTTTTCCAGGGCAAAACCGCTCCCTCTGCAAGCGTCTTCCTCTTGTCAGGCACTACCAGCTCCTCATCGAATTCAATCTTCACACCAAGCCCGTGGCACTCAGGGCAGGCGCCGTAAGGCGAGTTGAATGAGAACATCCTGGGCTGCAGCTCGCCGACCGATATGCCACAGTCAGGGCAGGAGTTTTTCTGGGAAAAAAGCAGCTCCTTTTTTTCCAGCAGCACTATTACCAGCCCTTCCCCGCCTTCGCGGATTCCGGTTTTCAGCGCTTCGAGGAGCCTCTGGCGGTTCTGGTTGGTGGCTGTGAACCTGTCCACAATCACCTCGATTGTGTGCTTCTTGTTCCTGTCAAGCCTGGGAATGCGGCTTCCAAGCTCCATGTGGTTTCCGTTCACGCGCACCTTGGAATACCCCTTTTGCTGAAACTCGTCGAAAAGTTTCTCATAGGTGCCCTTCTTGCCGCGGATTACAGGCGAGATAACTTGAACTGCCTTCCCCTCCCCCTGCTGCAATATGGCATTTGCCATCTGGTCAGTGGTCTGCGTGGTGATCCGCTTGCCGCATTTAGGGCAGTGCGGTATGCCTATTCGCGCATAAAGCAGCCTCAGGTAGTCGTAAATCTCGGTTGCAGTGCCCACAGTGGAGCGGGGATTCTTGCTGGTGGTCTTCTGCTCGATTGAAATGGCGGGCGATAGCCCGTCAATCGTGTCAACATCCGGCTTGTTCATCACGCCCAGGAACTGGCGAGCATAGGATGAGAGCGACTCCACGTAGCGCCTCTGCCCCTCGGCATATATAGTGTTGAACGCAAGCGTGGATTTTCCAGAGCCAGAAATTCCAGTGACAACAGTAAGCTTGTTGCGCGGTATCTCAAGATTGATGTTCTTAAGGTTGTGCTGCCTTGCGCCCTTTATGACTATTTTGTCCTGCATTTTAAGCCTCTCCAAATGCCTAGTGGTCGCCTAGTTATGCCGAAGAAGCTTTATATCCTGAGCTACACTACAATTCCAGTGCAGGGTGTCAATTTTCCAGGGTCTTATTGAACCATTTCGGTATTTTTGAATAGGCCGCTGCTGCTTCGCTTTGCTTTTTCCGGTAATATATCGTTCCCGCATCTCCAATTTTTTTTGCATAGTTCTTTATTCGCAAGTAAAATGTTAATCCACCCTGCATACTCGTTTTCATCCCTGCACGCTATCAGACCCGGGCATTCGCCATGCGGGTCCATTCCTTCTTTAATAAAATGAGAGACCAGGGCCGGAATCCCAGCTTCCATTGCATCGAGCGTCTTGCTTGAGCTTCCAGCTCCGCTTTTTATAGATAGAAAATAGATCTCCGATGAGGCGACCATCTCACGGTAGTTTTTGACATTTTCCAGAATTTCAATACTAATGGCAGAATCTTCTTTCTGATACGATCTGATTTTTTTCCGCAAGGTTTCACCCGGGTTTATGCCCATTATCAGCACATTTGTATTAATCTTTATTTTGGGAAATACCTTTTCAATTGCATAATCTAGGTAGTCCCTATTCGGCTTGTAATCCCAGGGTCCTGATATTATTATTCCATACCTTTTCTTTGCCTTAATTTCTGCGGCGGGCTTCCTTAGAAATGGCAGCACCTAGAATTCACCCTCCTTTAAACCTAGCCATCTGCCGTCCCTGCTGTTTATGAAAGCCAATGTTTCGAATTTCCTTGCCATCTCCAATTCGAATCTCCTAGATATGAAACCATCGAGTTTCATCAAATAGCGTATGATCGGGTTATCTTCAACTTTTGACAAATTGCCATAAAGAAATGATATCGAGTCGCACAAATCCAAAATTTTATTCGGCTTCTTAATGTTCCTGAAATAGAGCCCGCCTAGGACTCCAAAGGCAAATATGTGTTTTATATTCCCGGTTTCTATTATTTTGTATAGTTCTCTCTCCGCCCTTTGTGAATAATACGGTGAAAAAAACAGTGGGCTGCCGTATCTCAAGGCATTCCAGGCCATTCTTGTAAAAAATGGAATTTCCGGCAGTATTGACAAATTCCGAATTATATTGATTATATCGCTTGTGGATTGCATCCTGTCAAAACCACAGTCAATCCGGTGTTCTTGTTTTATCGCGTTCCCCAGGTCTATCAATTCCTTTTTTCCCTTTTTTTCAAAAACATAGATGAACACTACATCATAGATACTGCTCAGGAATTTGATCTCGCCGCTTATGAGATTTCCATATCCTCCAATATACGGGTAATCATGCGCAAAAAATGCAACTTTAACCCTCTTATTTGCCTTTGTCACGGTTCTTTTCCCCCTTTATAGATGTTTTCTTGCCCCGGGGTTTCCCCTTTCCAATTGTTCTTTGCACATCCAGCAGCTGGTCGCGGAGCTCGATCGCCCTCTCAAAGTCAAGGTCCTCCGCTGCCTTCTGCATCTCCATCTCAAGGTTGATTGAAAGGGCCCGCAGGTCCGCCATCCCCAACTTCTTTTCATCCTCCTTGAGCTCAAGCTGCGAGGCGCCAACATTCTTCTGTATTGTTTTGGGCGTGATACCGTGCTTTCTGTTGAAGTCTTCCTGCACCATCCTCCTACGATCAGTTTCGCGCATAGCTGCGTCAATCGCCTCTGTTCTCTTGTCGCAGTAAAGTATCACAGTGCCGTTGACGTTGCGGGCCGCACGCCCAATAGTCTGGACAAGGGAGGTCTCATTCCTCAAAAAGCCCTCCTTGTCCGCATCCAATATTGCCACAAGCGACACTTCAGGTATGTCCAATCCCTCTCGCAAAAGGTTGATCCCCACCAGGCAGTCGAATTCCCCCAGCCGAAGCCTCCTGATTATTTCAGTTCTTTCCAATGTCTCGATTTCCGAATGCAGGTAGCGCACCTTGATCCCCTTCTGGGTCATGTAGTCCGTCAAATCCTCGGACATCCTCTTGGTGAGCGTGGTGACAAGCGTCCTCTCGCCATTCTGAGCCCGAAGCTGCACCTCCCTCATCAAATCATCGATCTGCCCCTTGGACGGGCGGATGGAGATCTGCGGGTCCAAAAGTCCGGTTGGGCGGACAAGCTGCTCCACCACCTGGAAAGAGTGCTCACGCTCGTATACCGATGGCGTGGCAGAAACAAATACCACATTTTTCAGGTAATTCTCGAATTCCTCATATTTGAGGGGCCGGTTGTCGTATGCGCAGGGCAGCCGAAAGCCGTAGTCAATCAGGTTTTTCTTGCGAGTGTGGTCGCCGTGGTACATCCCATGCAGCTGGGGTACGGTCACGTGCGATTCGTCAATCACGATGAGCGCGTCATCGGGCAGGAAATCCATGAGCGAATAGGGCGGCTGGCCCGGAGAACGGCCGTCAAAGTGCCGCGAATAATTCTCAATGCCCTTGCAATAGCCAAGCTCTTCTATGAGCTCCAAATCGTAATTCGTCCTTGTCTTGAGCCTGTGCGCCTCAAGGTCTGAAAGCTCGGGCAACCTCTGCCCCAGTTCGGTCCGGATGTCGCGAAGCGCCCGCTCGCGCGTTCCCATCGGAACGATGTAGTGCTTGGCAGGGAAAATCCGCACCTCCTCCAGCTCTTCCAGGGTTTTTGCTGAAACCGGCTCAAGCACCTGTATTTTCTCCACCACGTCCCCATTCAATATTACGCGTATTATTTCCTGCTGGTAGCCAGGAACCACGTCGATGGTGTCGCCCTTCGCCCGGAAAACCCCTGGCTTGAGCTCAAACTCGTTCCGTTCATACTGTATTGAAATAAGCGAGGCAAGAAGGGATGATCGCACCACGGTTGCGCCCTTCCGAACATCCAGCGACATATCCAGCCATTCTTTTGGCGAGCCAAGCCCGTAAATGCATGAAACCGTGGAAACAATGACAGCAGGGCCAGGTGACAGCAGGTACGCAGTGGACTGAAGCCGCAGCCTCTCGATTTTCTCGTTTATCTGCGCATCCTTCTCTATGTACGTGTCGGTCTGCGGTATGTAGCTTTCGGGCTGGTAGTAGTCATAATAAGAGACAAAGTAGCCAACTTTGTTTTTCGGGAAGAACAGCTTGAATTCCGAGTAAAGCTGCGCTGCAAGTGTCTTGTTGTGCGAAATCACCAGGCAGGTCTTCCCTGTTTTCGCTATGAGATTGGCAACCGTGTAAGTTTTGCCAGAGCCGGTGACTCCAAGCAGCGTCTGCATTCCCTTTGCTCTAACTCCTGAAACCAGCTTTTCAATCGCCTCAGGCTGGTCGCCTGCCGGCTCGAAGGGCGCCTCTAGCTTGTAATTGAGCATCGCTTGTTTTCAGCCTGCCCCTGTTTTTTAATCTTATAGTCTGAAATTTGGCTACAGATGGGGAGATGTTGCCATGAGATTGCTTACACCCGGCCCGGTCGAGCTTGCAGACCCTATCCGCCTGTCGCAGAGCCAGGAGATGATTTACCACAGGGGGCCTGAAATCAAGGTGCTTATAGGCAATATCGTCCCACGCCTCAAGAAGGATTTCAACGCTGACCATGTTTTCCTGGTGAGCGGCTCGGGCACAGCCGGCATAGAGATGGGGTTTGCCAACCTTACCACGCCCATTGACAAGGCGCTAGTGCTTGCCAACGGCATATTCGGGGACAAGCTGGGCTCGTGCGCCAAGGTGTTCTGCAATGCGCAGGTGGAAAAGCTGCCCCTTGGCAAGGGCTGGTCGCTTGAGCTCGCAAAGGAGCTCATTGACAAATCGGGGGCAACAGTTTTCGCAATGGTCTACAACGAGACCTCAACAGGCGTGCTGAATGACGCTAAGGCAGTCTGCAAATACGCAAAGAGCAAGGGGATGGTGACCATTCTCGATGCAGTGTCAGCATGGGCGGCAGCGCCCCTTGATATAAATGAGTTCGGAGTGGACTTTGCTGCGACAGGCTCTCAAAAAGCAATGGGCGCTGCCCCTGGCATGGGAATAGTGGCGCTTACAGACGCAGCAATGAAGCGGGCAGAGTCGATCACTGCCAGAAGCTTCTATCTTGACATGAAAAAGTACAGGAAGGACATGGAAAACAGCCAGACTCCTTTCACGCCTGCGGTTTCAGTGCTCTTTTCAATGAAGGCAGCGCTGGACTACATTGACGCCCGGGGCGGATTCGACGTCCACCGCAAAAAACACCAAGCAGCGGCAGAAAAGTCGCGGACGTTCGTGGAGAGCATGGGCTACAAGGTTTTCGCAGAGCCTGGGTTCTATTCGCCCACAATCACAGGTTTCATCCTCGAAAATGCGGATGACATAAGAAAGCAGCTGCGCGAAAAATACCAGCTCGTCACTGCACGGGACTTTGGAGAACTGCAGGGAAAATTCTTCAGGGTTTGCCACATCGGGAACTTTGACGACGCGCACCTTGATTACGCGTTCGATGCAATCAGGAAAGTTTTGGGCAAATAATCTTTGGGATTTTATGAAAATCGTCATTGCAGACAACATGGAAATGGATGTGGTTGCCGAAATACGGAAGCTCGGGCACGTGGTATTGGCGCCAAACGACATTTTGGCTGAAATAAAGGACGCCGAAATACTTGTTGTCCGAAGCTCCACACAGGTGGCCGGAAAGCTTCTTTCCCATGCGCACAAGCTCAGGATAGTCGCCCGTGCAGGGGTTGGCCTGGACAATGTGGACAAGGCAGCCTGCGAAAAGAGGGGCATAAAGGTGCTAAATACGCCCGGGGCTTCCTCAAACGCGGTTGCCGAACTTGCCATAGGGTTGATGTTCGCTGTTAGCAGGAAAATCGCCAAAGCTGATGCCAGCATGAAAAACAAGACCTGGATAAAAAAGGAGCTCGTAGGCACCGAGCTTGAAGGGAAAACGCTCGGAATAGTGGGGCTTGGGCGGATCGGCTCGCTTTTGGCGATCAAGGCAAATGCCCTGGGCATGAATATAATCTATTACGACCCTCACACATCAGTTTCCACACTTGGCACGCCTGTCAACCTGGAGAGCATCATGGCAATGTCAGATTACATCAGCCTTCATGTCCCTTTAGCGCCAGAAACGCGCGAGCTCATCAACCCATCCGCAATCGCAAAGATGAAGAAAACCGCGGTGCTGATAAACACCGCCCGCGGGGGTCTGGTGGATGAAGAGGCGCTTTATTCTGCCATAAAGGAAGGCAAAATAGCGGGGGCTGCACTGGATGTCTATCCCGAGGAGCCCTACATGGGCAAACTTTGCGAGCTTGACACCATAGTTCTCACCCCTCACATCGCTGGAAACACCAAAGAGGCGCAGATGCGCATCGGCAAAGAGCTAGTCGAATCCCTGAAAAAAGAGTTGAAGTGAATATCCGCACAAAAGCCAGCTTCGGAATAAAAGCTGGCGCACCCGGAGTTGAAGTGAATGCTGTCTCTAAAATTGATCAGGGATGATCCGTCCATACTCGAAAGAAGCCTCAGGCAAAGGGGGCAGGAGGCCGAGCCTGTGAAAAAGCTTGTGGAGCTTGACAAGAAATGGCGGCACCTCAAAGGCGAGGCTGACAAGCTGAAAGGAGAAAAGAATGCGATTTCGCTCACAATTTCCGAAGCAAAGAAAAAAGGCGGGAATATCGAGCCGATTGTGAAAAAGACCAAGGAGCTATCCGAGGGTATCGCGACGCTTGACGCAAAGGCAGAGAAGCTTGAGGTGCAAATGGCCGAAATCCTGCTAACGGTCGCAAACATCCCTGACAATTCCGTCCCATTGGGAAAAAGCGAGGCGGACAACCCGGAAGTGCGAAAGTGGGGTGAGCCCCGGAAGGACAGCAAGTCCGCAAAGCCTCACTACGAGGTTGCTGAGAAAAGCCTGATTGACTTTGAGCGCGGGGCAAAAGTTGCTGGCCACCGCTTTGTTGTGCTGAAGGGGCTTGCCGCGCGCCTGGAGCGCTCTCTTGTCAATTTCATGCTGGATCTGCAGGTCATGAACGGCTACGCTGAAGTCCTGCCCCCTTTCCTTGTGAATTCGAAAACAATGACTGGAACAGGCCAGCTTCCAAAATTCGCTGAAGAGCTCTACAGGTGCAGGGACGATGACCTTTGGCTGGTTCCAACTGCCGAGGTGCCTGTTACCAACCTCTTTTCCGGGGAAATACTCGAGGAATCCGCCCTGCCCATGAAATTCTGCGCCTATACGCCCTGTTTCCGGAGGGAGGCAGGCTCCTACCAGAAGGACATAAAGGGAATCATGCGCCAGCACCAGTTTGACAAGGTGGAGCTTGTGAAATTCACTCTTCCCGAGCAGTCTTCTGCGGAACTGGAAACCCTGACCAGGAATGCGGAGTCTGTTCTCCAAAAGCTTGAGCTTCCCTACCGCGTCATCGAGCTTTGCACTGCAGACCTAGGATTCGCTTCAGCAAAAACGTATGACATAGAGGTGTGGCTGCCCTCCCAGGACAAGTACCGTGAAATATCATCATGCTCAAACTGCACTGATTTCCAGGCCCGCCGCGCCAACATACGGTTCCGCCGCGCAGGCAAAATGGAATTCGTGCACACGCTCAACGGCAGCGGAATCGCGGTTGGAAGGACAATGATTGCCATAATGGAAAACTACCAGGACGGGAACGGCTTCACCGTGCCAAAAGCGCTCCGCGACTACATGCGATGCGACAGGGTGGATTTCTAAGCTGGCTGGCTCGCAGGTGAAAGAACAAATGGGCGATTATGATACTGAAAGCACTGGATTGCCCTTGACTACCCTGCTTGCGATCGGTTCGTTGCTTTTTCTGTATATATTCGTCCTCCAGCCGCTTCTTGCCTGGGCGGACGAAAACCCTTTGCTGTTCATGGCAATGTTCGGCATAACCGTGATCCTCCTCTGCTTTTTTGTCATTTCATATCTGGCGATTAAACTTCGTGAGGGAGCGGGAAGGCCGGGCGGACCCGATGTCGGCGGAGTAATGTACAAGCCCTCCGAACCATCCGGAATAACTGGGCTTTTTTCGGCATTGAAACCGCCTCTTGTGTCTGGTAGCGCCAGAAAGCACCGCGGATTCCACACTTACTATCCAACAGGCATTGAAAAAAAAGTGAATGAATCAGAAAAGGAAGCCAGCAATGAAAAAGCCAGCTTTAGCCTTCCGGATGAAGTTGCCGAAACAATAAGGAAATTTAAGCCACCCGAAAATTATGGTGGCGCATCTGGCTACGGGCTTGCTCTTATGGAAAAGCTCAAGAAGGCCTTCCCGCCCCTGGCCATTGAAATGCATCTTGACAATTCGCATCCCATGCTAAACGTAGAGGAAATTGCCATTGAGCTTCTAACGCATTACGAGGCTCTTCATCCTGATGCCCTGCTTGAAAAATGCCAAAAATATTCCCCCAAATACCGGTTTCTAATCGCAATTATCCTTGAGCCGCGTTTCGGAGAGGATAAATATGAAAAAACGCTTTCAGGGCTGGAAAAAGAGTTCGATAGCTTGGCGATTGTGCTCAAATACACGTAGGCATCTTATCCGCCTTTCTCAATATTTTCCCTGATCTTCTGCAGAAACGAGCCATCCAGCAGGTTTTCGAATATTTTTTCAGGGTCGCCGAGCGAATAGCTTGTGCCCTCCAGCTTCTTTCTAAGGATCTGCATTGCCAGCTCCTTTGAGCTCCTCTTCTGCTCCCTTGAGAGCTTTATCTGGGCAATGCGCTCCCGCAGATTTTCGGAATTCATGGAATTGTCAACGAAAACGCCTTTGCCCATATCTTGCATGCGGAGGTCTGCAGAATGGAAACCAGGGGCAAGAGTGCCTTTAATGATTATCTTCACGAGCGCGGATGGCGATTCCGAAAGGATGACATTTGCCTCATTTTCCACTGCCACCCTTATTTCGTCCGGCTTGGCCAGGTGGAATTCCATCACCCTTCGGTGAAGCTCGCGCGATTTTACAGGCCGGAACTGCGGCATTCTTGTCCGTGTGTCATACAAAAGCCAGCCCCGCTGCCCAGCCTCGTCCTCGCGGAGCTGCGTTACCACCGTGCTTCCGGGATTGAGCACCTTGCCTGTCAGGTTCTTTTTGTGCACGTGCCCGCACAAGTACAGGTCAAAGCCTTCGGGCAAATCGTCGAATGTGATGAGCTGCTCGTTGCGCATGGCGTCAAATTCCTGGAATGACTGGTGCACTACAAATATGTTGAATGCTCCGGGAACAGGTTTGCACAAAATTTGCTTCAGCCCCTCTCGCGCCAAATCCTCGGGTACGCTTCCCATCCCTGATACCGCCACCCTTTCCCCGTTCAGCTCGTAGAGCAGAGTCCGGTTGTGGAAATTCCGCAAGAAACCGCCCTGCGCAAGCAGTTCGGTCGGATGGACGTATCCCCTTGCTCTCCTGTCGTGGTTGCCGTGAATTGCGAATATTGGCGTGCCGGAAATCTTCCGCGAATGGAAAATGTCAAGCGCCTCGCGGAGCATCTGCGTTACCTGGGCAAGCGTTTCCATCCTTGGAAGGGGGGTGTCAAAGTTGTCCCCGCCCAAAATGAGCAGGTCTGCCTCGCTTGCTGCGGCAAGAATCGCCTCACGGCCCTGGGAAAGCGCGTCAGGCTCAAATCGCCTGTAGCCAAAATGGGTGTCAGTGACAAAGGCGACCTTCATGGAGCGAAATTTATTGTGCAAGGTTTAAATATAGTTAAAGAGGATACAAAACCATGGTCGACAAGCTGGTGTTCACTGGCCTTGTAATCGTGGTAATCATTGCCGTGGTCTACTTTCTCTCACGTTAATCCCGCTCCTGCCTACTTATAGAAAAGTTTTTAAATCCATGTATACATATACGGGGTTAACGATTTGGAAACTTTTTAAAACCTAACTATTAGATGAAGCAGATGAAGCGCTATTATAGAGGTGGAATCATGACTGACAAGTGCCCAGAATGCGGAAGCAAGAGGCTCACCCGCGACTACGAGAAAGGGGAGCTGGTATGCTCCAACTGCGGTCTTATTATCGCCGAGAACATCGAGGATCCCCGCCCTGAGTGGAGGGCATTCGACGCAGAGCAGCGCGAGAAGCGCGCCCGGGGGGGCGCGCCCATAAAGTACATGAGGCCGAACAAGGGCCTTGTCACCGAAATCGACCAGTACAACCGAGACATAAGGGGTGCAAAAATATCCCCGAAGAAGCAGGCGCAGCTCTACCGCATGAGGAAGTGGCACAAGAGGGCGTCTATAGCATCCTCGATGGAAAGGAATCTCGCAATCGCGCTTTCCGAGCTTGACAGGATAGCATCCTACCTGGGCTTGCCTGACTCCATACGCGAATCCGCGGCGCTTCTATACAGGAAATGCATCAAAGCGGAGCTTATCCGAGGGAGGCTGATCGAGTCCGTTGTGTCTGCGGTCATCTATGCGACTTGCCGCATGCAGGGCATACCGCGCACGCTTGACGAGATATCCCGCGTCTCCGGCATAGAAAAGAAGGAAATCGGCAGGGCTTACCGCTTTGTCAGGCGCGAGCTTGACATTGAAGTCCCGCTCACTGACCCAGCCCACTACGTGCCGAAATTCACTGCGGCCCTGAAGCTTTCAGGCCATGTGCAGGAGCGTGCGATATCGCTCCTCAAGAAGGCCATCATAAAGGGGCTGATATCTGGCAGGGGGCCCACGGGCGTTGCTGCGGCCGCGGTTTACATCGCATCGGCAATGTACGGCGAGAGGCGCACTCAGAAGGAGGTCGCGGACGTGGCGGGCGTTACCGAAGTGACGATCCGGAACCGCTACCGGGAGCTCAAGAAGGAGCTTGGCTTGAAGGTAACGCTGTAAATTTTTTTGTTTACTTTCTTCTTCGTTTTTATTCTTATTAATCAACCGTCGGATACAACCCTGCGCTAGGAGGTGCTGTTTGCATACGATAAACTCCTATTTAATGCCTCGAATAAGCATAGAGTGGTGGGTCGTGTCTTCTGGGCTCTTTCTGTCTTTTTTGTTCGCTGCCTTCGCCCTTCACTTCACCCCATCGACTAACGGCCGGCGTGCATGATATATTGGCTGTTTGAATATTACGGTCATGCCGTTACTCTTTGAGAATCTTATCTTGTTCTCATATTGCCTCAATCTCTTGTCGAGCTCTCTCATATCGCTTAATGCAGCTTGCGGCAGGTCAAAATCACGCATTGACCTAAGGTCTTTGAGCAAGCTGTCGAAAGTTGAAGACCGTTCTTTCAGCTCATCGTAGTTGTGGTGCCCGTTTAATTTCCTCATCTTTGCACTCATATTGTTTACGTCTTTAATGGCAGTCCCGATTCTTCTTCTGAACTCGTCTTTTTTAGCAGTTAAACCTGCCTGGTTCACTTTTTGCTCGGTTATCTGCATTCAATCCCCCCCCATTTTGACGCTATTTCTGCTAAGAAGTGTTTTTATTTGTGTGTATCATTTCAGCAGCGTCCTTCTTGGTGCGGTAATCCCGATACATTATGAAGTAGATTATCCCGAACACGAACCAAAGCGCGGCGAAGTTCCTGCCTTCCACGTGCAATGACGCCACAAGTGCGAACACCACAAGGCAGCTTCCTATTCCGATGAATGAGATGAGCGATATCTGCCTGCCCATTATCCTGACATTGAGGGGCATCCTGTAGGGCCTTGGCAAGCCTGGCTCTTTAATCCTGAGAGCTACTGCCGAAAGGTTGGTCACGGTGTAGGCAGTGAGCGCGCCGAACGCGTAAAGTTCTCCAAGGAAAACCATGTTGCCCACGAATGCCAGGAGCATGGCGATGATAGAGAAGACTACTATGGTGATCCAGGGCGTGTGGAAAGTAGGATGCACCCAGTTTATTCTCCTTGCAAGCAGTCCCGCGTGGCTCATGGAGTATGCGACCCGCGAAACGCCTATTATCCCTGTGTTTGCAGAAACGAGGCAGACCAGGAAGCCTGCCAGCGCAACAACCGGGACAAGGAGATCTGCAAACGGCATTGCCTGCACGACTGGGATGAACGGATTGTTCATATTGTCCTTGAGCACCTGCCAGTCCACTATGCCAAGGGCCATGGCGGAGACTATCAGCGCGAAAAAGACCACCACGACTATGGCCATCAGCGTGGCACGGGGTATGATTTTTTCGGGATGCTTGGTTTCTTCCGCGCCCTGCGAAATGCTCTCAATGCCTACGAAAGTGACCATGGCGAGGGTTATCGAATAGAGAAAGCTCTCCCAGCCTGGGTCAGACTCGACAGGTGTCAGCCCTGCGAAGAATTTAGAAGAATCCCAGCTGTAGTTGAAACCTACGAACAGCAGGGCAAGAAGTATGCCGACCACTATGACCGTAAGGGCCGAATTCACTGTTGCCGACTCCTTAATTCCCAGAAGGTTGATTATCATCAGCACGAAAATGAGCATGGCTGCCGCCAAAGGGATTATCGGCACAAGGTGCGGCAGGAAAAACGACAAATAGCCAGCTGATGCGAACGCGAACAGTGAAATATCTATTGTGTAGTCTAGTATGAGCCCCCAGCCGGCGATGAAGCCAGCCCCCAGGCCGAATGCGCGCTTTCCGAAAGAGGATGAGCCGCCCGCAAGGGGTATGGCGGCCCCTAGCTCGGCATATGCAAGCCCAGATGTGATATATACAACAGACGCGGCAAGTATGGCAAGCGGCATCAGCCCGTGGGCAAACGCTGCAATCAGCCCGAGCGCAAGGAATATGTCCGCCCCCACATCGGCAAATCCCATTGAGAAGCTTGCCAGGAGGCCAAGCTCCTTTTTCAGCACGCTTGGTATCGGGACAATGGCAGGCAGGCGGATTTCACGGTCAACTGAGTCTAAACCCATTTTCTTCCTTCCAATCAGGTGGTCGCCTTTTATGCTATTCCTTTCCCTCTAAATACAGATATGCCGAATAAATTGCCTCAACAGCTTCGCCCACCCCGACAATCGCCTGCTTGAAGCGCGTGTCGGTCACATCGCCCGCAGCAAAAAAGCCCGGAACGTTGGTTTCGGAGTCGCGGTTTATTTTTACAAACCCGTTCGCATCAGTCTTCACCCCTGCAACTTTCGCAAGCTCTGAAAGCGGCAGGTGCCCGATTGCCACGAAAACGGCATCCAGCGCAAGCTTGCTGCTTCCATTGTAGGGCCTGTCAAGCATTACCGAACTCACCTTCTTCTCGCCGTGTATTTCAGTGGCGCAGGTCTTGTAGATTATCTCAATTTTCTTGTTTGCCTTGACCCGCTCATAATTAACCGGCTCAGGGCGTATTCTGTCGCCCCTGTAAATGATATAAACCTTGGAAGCCCACTGTGTGAGCACGAGCGCATCTTTTGCAGCTGTGTCCGAGCCGCCGATCACTGCCACCACCTTGTTCTTGTAAAACGCCCCGTCGCAAAGCGCGCAGTAGTGCACCCCCTTGTTGGCGAATTCCTTCTCGCCCGGTGCGCCAAGCTTTTTCCACTCAGTCCCGGTTGCGAACAGGATGGTTTTTGCCTCATGCTTGCCAGCGTCGCTTGCCACGGCAAAAGTGCCATCTTTCATCCGTTCAATGCGGCTCGCCTTTTCGTCTTTTATCTCAACAGCAGGGTAGGCCCGCGCGTGGTCCTCAAGCTTCTGCGCAAGCTCCAAGCCTGTAAGCGAAATGAAACCAGGGTAGTTCTCCACCAGGTGGGTGAGCGTGATGGTGCCCCCTCGCAGGTCCCCGGCGAGGACAAGCACCTTCATGCCTAGCCTGCCTGCATACATTGCACCGGCCAATCCCGCACAGCCGGCTCCCACAATCAGCATGTCGTATATCATTAATATCGTTGATGTAATCGGAAGTAAGCGTTTTTATCTGTATCTTTCCCAACCCAACCTATGAAATGCCCGTTCTGCCAGCACAAGGACACGGATGTAATAGACACGCGCGACACCGATGACTTTCGCATCCGCAGGCGCCGCGAGTGCTCCAAATGCAAGAGGAGATTTACGACTTACGAGGAGATCGAGCATGAGGATCTCTTTGTCATCAAGAAGGACGGCAGGCGCGAGAAGTTCGACAGGCGCAAGCTCATGGGCGGAATTGATAAGGCCTGCGAAAAGCGCCCTGTCTCCCGCGAGCAGATTGAAACAATGGCAGCCTGGGTGGAAGGAAGGCTCAGGAAAAGCGACACGCGCGAGGTCACCACCAGCGTAATAGGGGAGCTTGTGATGGAGAGGCTGCGCAAGATTGACGACGTCGCTTATATAAGGTTTGCATCGGTATACCGCTCATTCACTGACATAGATTCGTTCGAAAAGGCGCTTCGCATATTGAAAACAAAAAAGTGAGTTGGGAGCTTGGAAGAAAAAATCCTATTCGTTCTGACCGGCGGTACCATTGATTCAAAATTCGAGCCAACAAAAGATGCTGTGGTGCCAAATGAAGAATCCACAGTTTCGAAATACATTGCCAAACTAAAACTTTACAATCATTGTATTTTTTCCAAGGTCTGCATGAAGGACAGCAGGGACTTGACTTTGGGCGACAGGAAAAATATGCTTGCTGCGATTGAGGATTCAGGCTGCAAAAAAGTCATCATAACACACGGAACCTATACTATCGCTGAAACCGCGCAGTACCTGCAGCAAAAGCTGAAAAACAACAACCTGTCAGTTGTTCTCAATGGAGCCATGATCCCGCTCGAGGGCTTTTACCCCTCCGATGCGCCATTCAACATTGGTTATGCGGTCTCATCTATCCAGCACCTTCCAAATGGCGTGTATATCTGCATGAATGGCAAGGTGTTTAAACCAGAAAAAGTTGATAAGAACGAAGTCGAAGGAAGGTTCGAGGAAAAACGGGAATAAACCAGATTATCTTGCGTGGTACTCATGGCACAATCAGCAGAAAGTGGCAAAAATCTTAGAATCTGCCTTCTCATACCTGTTTCAGATTCCATACCTGGCATGTTCTTGCCTGTTTTTTCAGGGATTGAGGCCGAGATTGTCAAAAGGGGCGGCAATTACCTTTTCCTAACCACCGACATGGTGCCGCTTGACAAGGCAAGGGAGTTCCTTCTGAGGACTGCTGTTACTGTGGTGCCAGAGCCGAATTACATCCTATGGCTGGATGCAGACATGTTTGTCAAGCAAGGCCAGGTATCTGCGCTTTTGGACTACATGGAAAGCAATGGAGATGTGGCTGCGGTTTCAGCCCTGTATTTCAAAAAGGTGAGTTTTGACCCGGTCTGTTTCCGGCATATCATAGAAAATGGCATAGAGGAGTATAGGTCATTTTACCCTCCTGGTGTCGAACCAACTGAAGTTGATGCGGCCGGGCTTGGTTGCATGCTCATGAGGACAGATTTTATAAAAAGGCATCTCGGCGGATATATAGAACGCAATTCAAAGCTGTTTTGGTTTGACGAGTATCCTGAGGACATAAATTTCTGCTCGCTTGTCCAAAAAGAAGGCGGCAGGATAGTTGTCCTTCCAAATGTTGTGGTTCCGCATCATGGCGGGTATGTGTCCGAATCCCACTACAAAAAATTGAAAGTGAATCAATGAAGCCTTACTACCAAGTAGCAATGTTCTTTGCTCTCACCCAGCTTCTGGGCATCTTCTCAGGCATAGTGCTCATACAGGGCTCTGCAACCAGCCAGGATATACGAGACATATCCGTGGTTCCAGCCTTCCTGGTTTCCAACCAGAACAGCCCAATGGATGCGCTTGCGACAGCTGTGCTTTTCATGTTCTACATTCTGTTCGGCGCTGTAGCCATAGTGCTGGTGGCGCGCTTCTACAAAGGCATGGTGTTCTTCAAGTTGCTTGAAACAGCTGTGATAGCATCTGCATCCGCAATTGTATTCTTCACAATTGCCATTTCGCTCGGGTTAGGTTTCATCTCCGCATTCTTCCTTGGGGGCGCAGCAGGCTTCCTTCTCGCGGTCCTGAAATTCTTTTGGGTGGACCTGAAGAATACAGCTGCAATAATCTCAAGCGCCGGGGTGGGCGCCCTGTTTGGGTACTCGCTCGCAACCACATTCGGTGTTCCGCTCGGCTTTTTTGCCACAGTGGCATTTATCATACTTCTGTCCATTTATGATTACGTTGCGGTATTCAAAACGCGCCATATGATTGAAATGGCGCGCGAGCTTTCCACCCGCCAGCTTTCGTTTGCGGTGACTGCCAAAAGCGTGCCAGAGCGCAAGCCTAAGGAATCACGCAAAGTATACGTGGAGAGGGCAATGAGCGAAGGCGAGCGGCTGGACCTTGGCACAGGCGATCTTTCTGTTCCTGCCATGATTTCTGTTGCAGCATTCACACTTGGGCCAAACGGTTTGCTCTACTCTCTCACAATTGCCGCTGGCTCCACGATCGCGCTTTTCCTGCTGCTTCGCTTTGTTTCCAAGCAAAGGGTTTTCCTGCCAGCGCTTCCGCCCATCTGCCTTGGGGGCATGGCAGCCCTTCTGCTGGTCAAGCTGGCGGGCCTATAATTTGGAGGTGGTGAAATGGGTGGAAAAAATGACATATATTACGCGGAAATGATAGGGACTTTCCTATTGACATTCATCGGCTCCATGGCAGTGGTGTCATTTGCAGGCACCTCTCTTGCCTTTGGGGCGGGAAGCCTTCTTGCAATTGCGCTTGCGCACGGGCTTGCTTTGTGCATAACCGTCTACGCGCTTGGGCACATTTCAGGCGCGCATGTGAATCCTGCAGTCACGGTCGGCTTCCTGGTTCTTGGAAAAATGAAGCCGGATGAGGCAGGAAAATACGTGCTCAGCCAGCTTGCTGGCGCTGCGCTTGCAGGCCTGCTGGTCGGATATCTCGCGACAAGCCAAGCGCTGCATGCGAATTTCGGAGCTCCACTTCCAGGCGAGGGAATTAGCCCAACGATGGCGGTTGCCATTGAGGCAGTGCTCACAGCAATACTGGTCTTTGTGGTTCTGTCGACAGCCGCTGACAGGCGCGCCACGCCTGGCTGGCACGGTTTTGCAATCGGAATGACGCTTGCAATGGCAATTCTCGCAGGCGGAATTTTCAGCGGAGCCTCGTTAAACCCTGCGCGCTCATTCGGGCCTGCGATCGCGACTTTTGCATTCAGCTTCGCAGGCGAGCCAACACCGGCAATTTCCATGCTCTGGATATACATAGCCGGCCCCATTATCGGCGGAATACTGGGCGCATACGTGCACAGGTTCAGCGTGTCTTTAGGTAAATAGCTGCGAAATTATGCAACATCCGAGCCTTTGCCTTCCGCCGCATTCAGTCTTTTCACTGGCTCACCATGCCAACGCGCAGTGGCTTCTTGTATTTGCTGCCCAAGTGCGTCTTCATGCACGCGTATTGCCATTGCCAATATTTCGTCCAGCAAGTTCCTGGCTTGAAGTGCATCATCTATCAACCCATGAGGCAAATGGTTCCATCCCAAGAACGCGGCTTCAAGATGCTCAGTGGCAGCCTTGGATTCCTCATTGAAATACAATGCAGAAGCGAGCTTGGCTGAGCAAAGCGCCTTGAAATACGGGGAATGGATTTGCTCAAGAAGGAGCCTGGCATATTTCAAGTGCCCTATTAATCCATACTCAGGTGACTTAATCCAGACTGGCCTGTCCAAAGCCTGCAGGAAAAGCCCCACTGTAAGCCCATGAGGCAGTTCCGCCAACACAGACTGCCTGCAAAATCCTGTGTTCAATCCGTGCGTGTCATTTTTTCTTTCCGTCTTCTCAATTTTTTCTGTTTTATTTGCTAGGTAAATCACCCAGCACAAGATTCGATATTCTTATATTAATATTTTTCTGTTCAAATTATTCCAATTGTAATTGAGGGCAATAGGCCGCAGACAGATGCAGAATCATTTTTTCTTTTCTTTTCCCTCGGTGCGGTATCGGATTTTTAATAACATAGTAAATAAAGGTTTAATATGGTTCAATTGGGTAAAAGCAAAGATGCACATACAAATGTTTGGCATAAAATTGCAACCCACATAAAAAATCACAATCCGTTTTCGATACTCAAAACTCAAACAGAATCACTCCAACCAGAAATCTCAAATGAAAAAAAAATTATTCTGATTCGAGATATAGCAAACATGATAAAAAATAATGAAAATTTAGATCATTATGGTTTTATTGCGCGTCATGTAGCAAAATATTTGGATTTATTCGATTCAAGCGACCAGCCCGCTATGCTTTTCTTCATCGCAGAAAACTTTGAAAAAAATAACAGATTCTCCAAAGCAGGTGAATATTATGAATTATATGCGGATCGACGTTCTCAGACTAATCCCAGCATATCAGTTATCTACTATCTAAAAGCCATTGAGTGCTTCAGC
>JAHFEN010000001.1:24608-36339 GCA_023248455.1 Microcaldota archaeon
ATGAATATGCCCACTTTTCCAAAGATTTAGAACAAGCCAGATATCGTTGTTTGGCATCAGCAAAACTAGGAGACACGTTATTCGATTTATTCTTTGACAATGATCCTCATCCAGACTGGCGGCCACTGAATATAGTTGAGAGTATGTACCGCAGTAGATCCGAAGAATATTCAAAATACTTAGAACAAGTAGCCATTCTTCATGGAAAGGTTGGAACAATATTACAAAATAACCAAGATGTTGGTGCTAAGAAGCATTTTAAAAAAAGGGATGCCATACGGTTGCAATCTCAATATTGGCAGAATATATATGAAAATTGTTATAAGTACAACATACAATTGGTGATAAAAGAGGTATGGAAATCAGCCACGGAATATATATCTACTAATATGGGTTCTTGCTAATATGAAAAATTGTATATTCACTTTTTCTTTTCTTTTTCCTTTTCCTCTTCCCCAGCCTTCTTCACAGAATCCTTAATCTGCTGGACAATTTCATCAATTGTAGACTCGTCAAATCCGTGGGCAAGCGCACCCTGCTCCAGCGTTTCGTAGGCCGAAAGCCCGCAGCCAATGCAGTGGAAGCCGTGGTTGAAAAGCACTTCCACAGATTGCGGGTAATTCATCACCAGCTCGCCTATAGGGATATTCCGGTCTATTTTCGGAGGCATACCCATGCTGGGGTTGTATCACTCTATTAAAGCTTTCTTCCCATATCTTCGTTCTATAATCGTTAGAGGTCATGATTTGAAAGAAGACTACGAGAAAATGCTTGACCGTGCGCGTGCTGTGCTTCCAGAAAAGACGCTCACGTTCGAGCGGTTCGAAACCCCGGCAATAGAGTCATTCCTGCAGGGCAACAAGACAATAATACGCAACTTCGAAACCATCCTGCAAAAAATCAGGCGGCCGCCAGAATTGCTTGCCAAGTACTTTTCCAAGGAACTTGCAATCCCAGCTTCGCTGGAAAGCGGAAAGCTTGTTCTCAACGGAAAATTCTACGAACGGAACCTCAAGGACAAGCTTCAGGCTTTCGTTGATGCTGCCGTTGTCTGCAAGGAGTGCAAGCGGCCCGACACAAAAATAGTCGAAAAAGACGGGATAAAGACGCTTATTTGCGAGGCTTGCGGCGCGCGTGCACCAATCAAGTTCTAGGTGAGAAAATGCCTGATGAAACACTGCCGACTGATCAGCCAATGGGATGGGTGCGCCTGCCAAAGGAAGGGGAAATACTCGGCGTGGTAATAGGAACGCTGGGCGGAGGTAGGCTACAGGTTGCTTGCAAGGATGGAAAGGAACGCATGGCCAGGATTCCTGGCAAGATAAGGCGGAACATCTGGGTGCGCGACGGTGACATAGTTATAGTCATCCCATGGGAAATAGGCGGCGATAAGAAGGCCGACGTTGTCTGGCGCTACAATAGGATACAGACTGATTTCCTGCGCAGGCAGGGCCACATAAAATAACTTCTTGCTTCCTCATTTTTTGCGAATGCTTTTTACCATAATCCGAATATCATGGCATCCATCTCTTTCTCCTTCTTCGAGCGCTTGTATGCTTTCAGTTTATGCATTTCAACCACCCAAATAAACAAATCAGTTAACATTTAAACGTGGCAATTACGCAAAATCAAGTAGGTTGGCTTAACGCAAGACTATTTAACACGTTTTGCACCAATAGCCTCATGAGAAAGAGGCCAAACGAGGAAAAACGTCCAGCGCGCGAAGAAAAAAGAACCAAGCACGAGCGCAGGCTGGAATCAAACGTATTCGACAGGCAATCCCTTATGGCAATTTCCAAGCTACGCCAGCAGGGCCATTTTGTGACCGTAGACTACCCAGTTGCAAAGGGAAAGGAGGCGAATATATATTGCGGAACCACACACGAGGGCGGCAAGGTCGCAATAAAGATATACAGGATCGAGACATCCAACTTCATCCGCATGCATGAATACATTGATGGCGACCCGCGATTTGCAGGCACTTCCCGCAAGAGATTTGAAACCCTTTTGGCGTGGACAAGGAAGGAATACAGCAACCTCAAGGCATTCCATGATGGCGGGGTTGCCGTGCCGCGGCCCCTAGCCTTCCTCCGCAATATAGTGGTGATGGAGTTTTTTGGAGAAGGCAATATTGCGTTTTCCACCATGGACCAGCTCAAAAGCGCCAACCCGAAGAAGGATTACCTCTTCCTCCTAGCGCAAATAAAGAAAATCTACCAGCTTGGCTTTGTGCATTCTGACTTCAGCCCTTACAACATAGTTGTTACAGATGACGGCCTCAAAATTCTTGACTGCGCGCAGGCAGTTCTTCTCGCGCACCCCCGCGCAGAGGACTTCCTTGCCCGCGACGTTGAAAATCTTGTAAAATATTTCAGGAAGCAGGGGGCGGATGTGAATTTCGAGGCTGCGATGAACTACATAAAGGACGGAAAGCCCGTGCTTCGCGGGCTGGAATCGGTAAAGTACGATTCCGAGCATTAGGCGCGCCCTGGCATCTATTGTTAGATTTGGTCAGCATGGTCCATGAGATAGGTGCTGAATTCTGAATACGGGTTCTCCCTTTCATCTGGCGGTCTTCTTCGTTTAGCTATCTTCAACGTATAAGCCCTGTGGAATGCTCCGTCTGTCGTTTTTCTTGGCTCTTCCACAAGACCAGTTTCGCGTGCGAAGTTCCATAAACCAATAACAAGCTGACGGTTTTTGGGTAGATTCAATTTCCTTGACCTTACACCAATTTCCAAACATATCCTGGCCATTGCTGATTTGGCAGGTTCATTAAACATCATTATCCCGTTTACAATCATGGCTGCAACATCGTTTTTCCTACATGACCTAGCAAGTTTTGCAAGTATAACGCCCACTGTCTCTTCATCGCATGAGCCTGTCATCCACCGACTTCCCATCCATAATAAAACATCTGTAAGTTGCAGCTCATCTTCTTGGTGAAGCTTCTGCTGGAGTTCATAGAATTTTTTTGTCCATATGCGAATATCCTTGGTGTTTTCTGTATTTCTTTGAATGTTTCCATAAGCTCCAATTTTCATCCTAGGTTCCTGTTTTGAGGCCATATTCCCACCGCATTAATCTGTTTTTTAGTGTCATTTTATGAAATAGGGATATATTTAATAAAATGTGGTATTATAACAATACCTCTAATTGGTGGAAATATGGACCTATGGAAGAAACTGGGCTTTTCAGATGGTGAAGGGAGGGTGTACGAGGCAATACTGCACACCGAGAATGCCACCCTCCAGAGCATACAGGAGGCAACAGGCATTGAGCGCAGGAACGTCTACGACATAATAAACAAACTCATAAGCAAGGGGCTGGTCGCCTATCTTACTGAAAACTGGCACAAGATATACCGCGTTACTGATCCGAAAAACATAATGGCCTATTTTGAGGAAGAACAGAATGAAGTGGAAGGAAAAAAGGCAATTCTTGAAAAGGAACTTCCAGCACTCGCGAATGCATATAGAGCAGCAAAGCCGGAATTCGACGTTCGCATATATAGGGGTAAAGAAGGCATCAAGTCCCTTTTCAATGAAATGCTGGATTATTCAGATATCTACTTCATTGGCGGAAACTGGGGCATGGTAAAGTACCTTGGCAGGGAATGGACTAACAGGTGGATGGAAAGGAGAATCAAAAATCGCGCCTGGATGCACGACATACTAACCGTAGAACCAAAGCTAATAGTCAAGTATCCCCATCCCAAACAGTATTACGATGTCCGAACGCTGCCTCCGGAATTCGGTTCGCCAAACGTTATCAGCATATTCGGACACAGGACGGCAAACCTTTTCTGGGGCGAACCTCTTCTGGCTATTGAAATAGAGAATCCCGCAGTTTCTAAAAACTACATAAAATACTTCAATTACCTATGGAGATCGCTCAAGAAAGAACGTCAATAGCCGAAATTCTGGGCGTTTTGTTTTTATAGGTTTCAAGATGAATTTATCATATGGCAATCCAATTATCTGACCGCATAGCTTCTGTTTCGTACGAAATACGCGATATAGTTGCACGCGCACGCAAAGTCCAGGCAACTGGGAAGAAAATCCACTGGTTCAACATAGGCGATCCAAATCAATTTGGCTTCAGGCCGCCGATTTGGATAACTGATGCAATTATTGCTGCCCTAAATGAACCGAAATACTCCGCCTACTGCCCTTCCGAGGGCGACCCGGAACTCCGGGAGGCAGTTGGCAGAATTGAAGGGGTGCCTGCGGACCATGTCACGATACACTCCGGATTGTCAGAGGGGATAGACTTCCTTTTCCAGGCGCTTGTGAACCCTGGCGAAAACCTTCTTCTTCCAAGCCCGAGCTACCCCCTCTACAACTCCAAACTCAAAGTCAATGGCGGAACGGACAATTATTACCAGACTGATGCAGAGTTTGTGCCGGTAACGGATGACATAAGGAAGAAAATAACCCCCAAAACAAAGGCAGTCGTGGTGATAAACCCGAACAATCCCACTGGCGCAGTCTACCCGCGCAGCGTTCTTCAGGATATCGTCAATATTGCAGGAGAACACGGCCTTCCAATTATCGCTGATGAAATATATGACAAGATGACTCTAGATGAGGAGCACTCGGTGAACATGCGCACGCTCACAAAAGAACTTCCACTGATATCTGGGAATGGGCTTTCCAAGAACTTCATTTATCCGGGCTCGCGCGTGGGATACCTTGCCTTCCACGGGCAGGGGATCGAGCCGCTGCGCGATGCCATCCTCAAGCTCTGCAATTCCAGGCTTTCGGTGAACTGGGAGATGCAGCGGGGCGCGGTTGCGGCATTCACCATGCCAATGGCTCACCTAAAGGACACCCATGAACAGCTTCGCATCCGCCGTGACCTCCTGTACAAGGAGCTGAATGAAATTCCGGGCATCAGCCTTGCCAAGCCGCGCGCGGCGTTCTACTCGTTCCCGAAACTTGAGACTATGAAATTCAAGGACGACCGGGAATTCGTCTATTCGCTGCTTGAGGAAACCGGCGTTCTCGTGGTGCCTGGCTCGGCATTCTCGCCAGTGCTGCCAGGGAAGTATTTCAGGCTGGTCTTCCTCGCTCCGCCAGTGGAGCTCCATGAGGCAATAGGAAAAATAGCCGGATTTATGAAAAAATTTGCGTAATCACACTATACTTGTTTTTATACTTTTCTCAACATGGAATCAGTGATTTGAATGGAGATCCAACAAGTTCATATAGCAAGGAGGATATCCCAGATCAAATATGCCATTCGCGATTTGCAGGCATTTGCTGAGAAAGTCAAGGCAAAAGGAATGGACATATACGAACTCAACATAGGGGACCCTGGAAAAGCTTCGGCTGGTTTCCATCCGCCCAAGCAAATAAAACTCGGGCTAATTGAGGCAGCCAAACATGACTTTACTGGCTATGCACCTGCCCAGGGAGACCCGATGCTGCGCCACATAATCGCAAAAAGGGAGAACGTGTCACCCGATAGGGTTTTTGTGTGCATAGGGCTCTCTGAAGGAATCGACCATCTTGCAATGTCCTTGGTTAACGAGGGAGAGAGTATACTGGTCCCCAGCCCGGGATATCCGCTGTACAGCACGGTAATCAACGCGCTTTTTGCCAAGGCTGTTTTCTACAAAACCGATGAGAGATTTTATCCAGATCTTAAAGATATTGAACAAAAGATAGATCCAACCACTCAAGCACTTGTAGCAATAAATCCGAATAACCCTACTTCCATTATATACCCTCCGACACTTCTTAAAAAAATATTGGACATGGCAGCAGAGCGAAATTTGCTGGTGTTTACCGATGAAATATACGATCTTCTCGGTTTCAAAGGTGAAAAGCCAGTCAATTTGCATACTCTAAACCCTGATGCCACAATAATACGTGGGAGTGGCTTTTCAAAGAACTTCATTTATCCCGGGATGCGTATAGGTTATTTGGTGTTGCATGGCGAAGGAACCAATACCATGCAATTGCCCCTGACAAAACTGGGCAACCGGCGCCTTGCTGCAGGAACATGGGAACACAACCTTGCAGCATGGGTCGGGCTCAAAGTCTACGATAATGAGGAAAAAGGCCTTGACCTTAAAACTGACCTGTATGAGGAGTATAATGAAATAAAGAAGACAATGGACCAGTCGGAAAGAGACCGATACGAGAAATTCATTAAAAGCATTGTGGCAGCGCTTACAGAAATGATGAGCGGCAAAGAAAAGTATATATCTATGCACGAGCACTTAGAAAACTTCAAAAGAGAGCTTGCAGTACGCCAAAACATAGTTTATCAGGATTTGAATGGAAAAAACGGCATCAATCTTGTTGAGCCGCAGGCAGCATTCTATGCCTTTCCCCAAATCGATGTACCGGCATTCAAAGATGACATGCAGTTCGCACTAAAATTGCTGGAAACAACTGGTGTTTTCGTTGTTCCTGGAATGGGGTTTTCGCCCATTCTGGAAGGCAAGTATTTCCGAATGGTCACGCTGGAAAAGCCAGAAAGGTTGCATGAAGCAAACGAAAAAATTCTTAGTTTCATACAGGATAATGGCTAATTTCAATCATTCATTTGGTTTGCATATCCCCATCGCGTCAGCCGCGCCTTTTGGCAGGTAATCACCGCAAAAGTAACCTGTTGGGCAGCTGAAACCGGCAATCCCGCCGCACTGGCAATATTGAGCGCACATTGCCACGCAAGGTGCGTCTGAAACAGCGCCCCTGCAGGCTGATCCGCATTCTTCCCAGCTGCCACCTCCCATCTGGCAAAACTCCTTGCTCATTTGTTGCGGCGGCTCGTAGGCACAGGCGCCCTGAGAATCCACTGCACAAGTTCCATTGACATCACCCTGCTTGAGGGGCACGCTCTCAGCCGGCGGGTCGTCTTTGCACATAGGATTGGTGATTCCGCTTGTACATCCAAAGCAGTCAATTCGCTTGGTTTTCTTGTCTTGGACCAGAGCGCAGCCGCTTACGTTTACTTCAACAAAGGGGTTGCTCTCAAAGAGATTTTTGAAACCAGAAATTATTCTGTCTGTGCTCTCAGGCCGGTCAGATGGGTAATAAACCGACACTTGTTTTTCATTTCCCTGACGATAAAGAATGAGCGTTATTGATGGCACGTCTGTCGGGCAAGGCCTTCCGCGGCAGCTGCTGTAGGATTGATTGAGCGATTCAAATCCTTCTTCGTTTATTTTTTTCACAAACGCCGCAAAATCGGATTTCGTCAGCCAAGAAGTAAGCGACAAGCTCTTGAACGGGTAATCGCGAAGATCAGTGGTGGTAAGCACCAGCCGTCCGTCCGAGTAGAATTTGTAGGTTATCGACTTGGGATTGGTCTCAAGACCTGGCCCCTCAACCATCTTGAAGCTGTCAGCGTCAGTGCACTCACCCCTGAAGAATGCCCACTCTTCGCAATACCGCCCGTTTGGAAAAAAGCAATAGGCTGTTTTAGCCCCTTCGCCTTTCAATGCGCTCATATAGCCTTTTTGAGAGCAATAAACCGTTGCAGGAGTTGCGGCGTCAGCGACTGTTTTTGGCGGGTTTCCCTCCTTCTGGCTGGTGGCTTTGCCTGCAGGCGGTGTGGTGGATGCGCAGCCTGCGAAAAGGAGGGTTGCAACAAGCACAGCTGCAAAAAAAGCTTTCATTGAATTCATTGATTGGATTCTTCTGGCAGGGTTTTAAACCCATCCGGTATTGTCTGGGGCGGAAACTTCGCGCGTGGCAGGCATTTTAAACCTAAACATTCGAACACGCAACCATGGCAAGATTAGATCCATGCAGGGCCTGCGGTAAAGATGACGTCAAAATTATAGCAAAGGCAAGGCTTCCAACTTCGTATGGAAAATTCACAATTTTCGCATTCTGCAACAATATGGACAACAAGGAGCATGTTGCAATAGTAAAGGGCAAGGTGGCAGGAAAAAAGATGGTGCCACTCCGCATCCACTCTGAATGCCTTACTGGGGATGTCTTCCATTCGCTCCGCTGCGACTGCAGGGCCCAGCTTGAAGCTGCCATAAAAAAAATCTCCAAGCTTCCCTGCGGGGTGGTCATCTACATGCGCCAGGAAGGCAGGGGCATTGGCCTTGCGAACAAAATCCGCGCATACGAACTTCAGGACCGCGGCTACGACACCGTGCAGGCAAACCTTGCGCTGGGCTTCCCCTCTGATGTGCGGAACTATGATGTGGCGGCTGCGTTAATAAAGCAGCTTAAAATAAAGTCGATTGCGCTCATTACCAACAACCCTGATAAGATAGGCAAGCTCCTTAGCTATGGCGTAAAGGTCGTAAAACGCATACCGCACGAATTCGGGAAGACAAAGTACAACAGGGATTACCTTGCAGTGAAAAAGAGAAAAATGGCTCACATGCTTTCGTGAATGCAAAATTCTCCTGAAGCTTGGGCATGGATGGTCATGCGGACATGTGCTCTTCTGAATTTAAATATTTTTTCCGCCAACCCGTGATGCATGGGCGAACCTGCCAAAACTCTTGTCATATTCGCATTTGTGGTTCTTCTTGTCTCAGGGTGCACCGCCCTGCATGATACGCAGCAGCAGGGCAATGGCGAGCAGGTGCTCATCAGCCACGGTATTTTGTACCCGTCAAAAACAGTGGTGGACAGCACAATTCCAAACACCACAAAAAAGCCCAAGCCGCCAGTTTACCAGAGAAACCCTGACCGCAGCTGCAACGTAACAGTCTCGCCAAACACCATTTACGCCGGCGAGTCAGTTGAAGTGGAGTTCAGCCTCGTCGCCACGGCCGACACCGATTTCACTTTTATCTGCGGTGACGAGGAGCGGCACATCACAAGCGGAAGCGGCGGCTTCCTCACAGGAATCCAGATGTGCCGGTTCAACAAGCCTGGCATAATAGAAGTATGGGTGAAGGCTGAAAACAATACCTGTGCAAGGCAAAATCTCACAGTAAAGCCCAGGATATCCGATCCGCGCAGTTGCTACATTGGCGCAATAGAACACCTTCCTAACTATACCTATAATGCCACCGTGCATTACGATGGCTTTGGACAAAAGGACGATTTTGTATGGTTCTGCGACACCATAGCGATTCGCAAGAAAATAAAAGAGAGCTCGCCAGGTTCTCCGTTGGCTGGGGCAATAAACATTTCATGCGCATTCGGAAGCAAGCCGCAAAAGGAAGAGATAGAGGTTTTCATAGGCTCAATAAAGTGCGGCGGCATACCTACGAACCAGTGATTTATCCATCACTCGCCAAATACAGCAGATCCAGCCTTAAAATAAGTCTATATACGTCCTGCAGAATGCTTTTTTAGCAACAGCAAGGCCGCGGCGGCCATGAGGCGTGAGCGCGTATACAATGGTCTTCCCAGCTTTCCTCTCTTTAACCAGCCCGTTTTCCTTGAGCGATTTCAAGGCTGGGTAAATGGTGCCTGGCGAGGGGGTCTCCCCTTTCCTATTGCCTATTTCGCTAGAGAGCTCCTGACCGCACATGGGCTTTTTGGAAAGCAGGAACAGTATCAGAAAAGACAGCATTCCCCTCATGTCGCAGCAGTAGCCTTTTGCCATACTTCTATCGTATGTCCGATATGTTTATATATTTGCTGTTTTCAAGTATCGCACGCCCGATATGAATTAGGGCAAGAGGTGAGAGTATGAACGGATGTTGCGGATATGGGCCCGGCCGATCCTACCTGACAAAAGAGGAAAAGCTCGAGATGCTTACGGAGTACCAAAAGCAGCTGGAACTCGAGGCAAAGGGCGTATCCGAGCGGATAAAGGAACTCAAGAAGCAGAACTAGATTCTGCTTCTTTTTATTTTTTTAATCAACACGAAGATGGCTAGGAGGTGGTTAGAATGACAGTGCCATTCAATACTGAATACGAACGCCTGTGGCATAAGAACCGAAAACCAGGCGGCCCGGACATGGCAGCGGGAATTCATCTTCTGCTTCAGCGGAACAATTAAAGGGGTGTAAACATGGATCTTGGGTGGGGAAACCCTAAAGCGAGCAAGTGGATAACAAACGTTGGCCTTGTCACGAGCGACGGCCTGCACGGCCCGAATGTAATGGCAGCGGAATGGACCTACTATGTTTCCTATTCACCCGGGCTCATTAGCGTGCACATAACTGGAAATTCGAAGGATCTGTCTGCCAAGGCAACGCTTGAGAACATTCGTGCCACAAAGGAATTCGGCGTCAGCATAGCTTCAGATGACCAAAATGTGATTTCCAGCATTGCTGGCGGCAGCGCTGGCAAGAATGTGAGCAAGGTGGCCCTTCTCAAGGAATATGGTGCGGAGTTCTACAAAGCGAAGCATATCAGGCCGCTTCTGGTCAAGGGCGCGGCAACCAACGCAGAGTGTAGGGTAAAGGAAATGCTGGATGTCGGCGACCACGTTATGATAATCGGCGAAGTGCTCGATATAGAAACAGATTTATCAAAAAGCCCGCTTGCTTATTCTGGCAACAAGTATTGGAAGCTTGGGCAGCACATCGAAAAGCCGCCGCAGGAAATTCTGGACCGAATCAGCGCCTTGAAGGCAAAATACTCCAAGACAAAATAAGCTTGGAGTTTTCACAGCTTCTTTTTCTTCGTGTTCCTACGCCTTATTACGCCGACTGCCGCTATCAAAGCTAGAGCAACCAGGTACCAGTAGGCGAACAGGTCATCCACTAGCGCGGGCATCTTCACGCCCATCACAAAATCCGACGAATCGGTGAACTCCCTTCCCTGCGCGTCTTGGAAATCGATTAGCAGCCCCAGCATCTGCCCGCCTGATGTCGCATCCTTGTCAACTGTGATCACGTATGTGAGATTGGCGGTTTCCCCTGGCTTGAGAGATTCTATGTACCGCACTGTACCGTCCGTGCTGAATGGAAAGAGGGGCTTAAGCCGGATTTCCAGTTTCCTTGCCTCATCGGTGCCACTATTTGCCACCTGTATAGTCACTTCATGCTTCTGACCAGGCAAAAGCCCGCTGTCAGGGGAGCTCCCTACGAAGTCAGCTTTGGGCTTAATCGGCATTGCAAAATAAAACTGGGCAGACCCGTCCTGCCTGTCTTCGCCAGTGTATGTGAGCGAAACTGTTAGAGGGTAGCTTCCTGCATTTATGCTCTTTGGCGCTTCTATTGTGAAAGTTGCGCTTGCGCTCCCCCTTGCAGGAATCTGGCCGAGGTTTTGCGTTTGGCCAGCCCATTTAACGTGTATGCCGCGTGATTCTGCTGTTGCCTTTGCAGACTGCACCATGCTGCTGCCGGTGTTCTGGAATGTGACTGTTATCTGAGCATCGTCCCCAGGATAAACATCGATCGGATTTGATGATGTGACCGATGCAGCAAACGAGGGCTTGCCGCCCACCAGGACATTTATGGTGTTGCTTTCGGAAAGTTTTGTGAATCGTTTTTCATAGGTGGTGGCGACCTGAACTGGATAAGACCCGCTTGTCGCAAGATTGTCCACAGGCAGATAGAACGTGAACGTGCCTTTTGAGTCAGGATCCTGGGCACAAAGGCGCTCCAAGTACTGCGCATCAGAACCCCGAAGCGACAGCGGATAGGAAACCGACAGCTGGACCGCAAGCCTTTCAGCGCAATTGTCAGTTTCCATGCTTTTCATGTGCAGAGTCATCAGTAGGACTGAGCCAGGCTGCGCAGGGACGTCCGAAATCGAGTAGTTCTGAAGCTGCACTTTCGGGTTGACCGATCCAGATGCGAAACCTGCAATCAGCAGCAGCGCAAACAAGGACGCGAACAGA
>JAHFEN010000080.1 GCA_023248455.1 Microcaldota archaeon
GCGATTACCATAAATACATATTTTACCTAATTATCAAACAACTTATTTATAAGGCTTTCGACGCTATCCTACAGCCTTCCATGATTCGCCCCACGATAACTGCTTGGTTTGACAACATTTAAATATTCTATCTCACTGGTCATGCCCGTATGGCATTCCGGCTCTGTGAAACCTGCGCCTCAAGATTCGGCAAATCTGGGGGGATATCGAGGTTGGAAAACGAAAAGGAGTGCCACATCTGCAGGGGCTCCCTTGCGAACTCCGAAAGGCTCGCCAAGGAAGCGCTTGCAAGCTCGGCCGAATTTGAATGGTCGACTTTTTCCGTTGCTTCCTCTTTCCAGCAATCGGTTTTCGTGCGCGAGGAGGAAGTTGCGGACTCCCTTGCCCCGGGGATGTTCACCTCGATGAAAAATTCCCTGAATTCGTACTTTTCGGAAAAAATAGCTGCTGCCACCGGGAAGAAAAACGCCCAGAGGTTTGCTGAGGCCTCGTTTGAATTTGATTTTATTTCCGGAAAGGCGTCCGCAAGGCCTGCGCCTGCATATGTTTTCGGGCGCTATCTCAAGCTTTCGCGCAAGCACTGCCAGAGCCGCTGGCACTGCTCCGGGTGCGGAGGGAGGGGATGCGATGCCTGCGGCGGAAGCGGCCAGAATTACCCGTCTGTCGAGGACGAAATCGGCAAGGTGCTGCTTGGTGCTTTTGGCGGCAGGAGCTGCACGCTGCACGCAAGCGGGCGCGAAGACGTGGACGTGCGCTCGCTGGGCACAGGCAGGCCCTTTGTGATGGAAGTAAAGTCTCCGAAAAAAAGAGGGGTGGACCTTGCGGCCCTTGAAAGGGAAATGGATGACAATCCGAATGTCCGGGTGGCTGGATTGAAAGGGGTTAAGCCGCATTTCGTTGATGCGGTGTGCAACTCGCACTTTGACAAGGAATATTCCGCGCTTGTTTCCGCAGAACGGAAGCTCGGAACTGCGGATGCAAAGCTTGTTGATGGACTCTCTGGCGCATTCCTTTTCCAGCAGACGCCGAAGCGTGTGCTTGCAAGAAGGGCTGACCTGGAGCGGCGCAGGAAAATCTACCGCGTATCGGCAAGGGAAGAGGGGGATGGGAAGCTGAGGCTGTGCATTTTCGCCGAAGCCGGGACTTACATAAAGGAGTTCATACATTCCGACCAGGGGAGAACAAAGCCAAGTGTTTCGGAACTGCTTGGCTGCAACACAGTTTGCGAGGAGCTGGACGTGGTCGGGATACGCGACTTCTTCTTGGAGACGATCGTGGATTGAATGACCAGTCAGGGTTGGATGCTGGAATCCGCCCGCACTTGAAATAGGTTGCAGGAAGACGGGCGGCCTGATGCGTCCTCCCGTGCCTTTTGCACGGATGTTTCGGATTGATTAAATAGCTTGGCGTCAAACTCTGCCCATGCTTGAATTGTTTTCGCCCTTGCCCGAAGTGCCGGGCTTGCTGCTCCGCGCGGTTGTGGCGCTTGGATTCACCGGAGCCGCGGCTTATTTCGACATGTTCAACAAGAAATGGGTGCCAAATTACCTCGTATATGGGTTTTTGGCAGCCGCACTTGTACTCAATGTGATTTACTTTGAGCAGGCGGTTTTCACGCAGGCAATAACATTCGGCATCGTGATTTTCGCGCTGACTTATTTCCTTTACAAGGCAGGCCAGCTTGGCGGCGCAGATGTTTACGTGCTGGCGTCAATAGCCATGTGCCTGCCCTATCTTCCCAAGCCGCTGCTTGCCCCTGCGCAGAATGTGCCCTACCCGTTCCTTCTTTCCGCCCTGGCGCCGGCAGGCCTTGCGTTCATACTGCACATGGTGGCGCGCTTCCTGCCGTATGTTTCAAGAAAGCTGGCTGCTGGCGAGATTAAATTCACGCTTTGGAAAGCCGCAGGGCCTGCCGCACTGCTCGCTGTTTTTTCCTTTTTCCTCTTTGCCCTCTCAACCCTTCCGATCCCGCTTCCTGCGCAATTCATTGCGATCCTTTCATTCCTTTTTGTTTCGCTGTTCTTCTTCACGCTTTTCAAGGAAGAGATAAAGGACAGCATGGTGGAGCAGGTGCTGGTTTCGCGGCTCCAGGAAGAGGACGTGCTGGCGCTTGAGAAAATGGATCCTGCGCTTGTGAAAAGCCTCGAGCTTGCCCCGCTCATTACCAAGGAAACCGTTGCCTCGCTTAAGAAATCGAAGCTGACGCGCGTGCCGGTTTACACTGGCATGCCTTTTTTTCTGCCCTATCTTTTCCTTGGGCTTCTCTTCAGCGTGCTTTTTGGGGACCTTCTTTTCTACATAATCAGCCTTTGAAGCACTTCTTTGCAGAAAAACCAGCGACTGCCCCGCCTAGCAGTGCAAAAATTGTCGCACCGATCAGATTGACTGTAGCGGCATAGTATTCATCTAACGGCGTTTGAGTCGAAATCCCAAGCAGGCTTGGGAGAACGTTTTTGAAAAATGGCAGGAGAATATGGAGAGCAAAGAAGAACGCATAGCCTGCCAGCACTCCTGCAACCACCAATATAGGATATCTCAGATTGCTTTTATTCGCAGATGCCATAAACTCGCCTCAGTTTCGGTTTCCTTTTTTCTGCGCCGCCTCTGCCGCAGCAGCTGCAAGCTTGTCCTGCTCGCTTTTGGCGTAGCCGAACTGCTGGAGGCCTTTTGAAGCTGCCTGCATGGTTGCTAGCGCAGGGGGCGCAAAAGTTGGGGATCCTGAAAGGGCGTATGTGACTGCATTGATCGTTGAGCCGTTGGATGCCGTTACTGTGACTGGGATTTTCCGGTAAAAGCCAGGAGAGCCCGAGTTGCCATCAAGCGCCATTGCCTGCTCGCCTGAGAGGAAGTAAACTGCGCCTGGCACTTGCGAATTTTCGTCCGGAACAATGTTTGCCACGCCGAATTCCGAATGCCTGTTGGTCTGGAACACGAGCCGGTAGCCTAGGAGGGCTGCTGGTGTTTCGTTGGCAAACCCGCCGGCCCTGGCGCGCATGGTGCTGAATTCCAGGCTGGCGCCGTATGCAAAAAATGCCTCAGGCCCGGGTAATGGCTTTGGAAGAACGATTACAGCTAGGAAAACCAGGCTGAGCAGCACAAGCAAAATGAATGCGATCTTGATTTTTTGCGCCATAATCGTACCTAGAAAAACGAGCTTAGCCCTTTCTGCTCGCCCTTGAACTTCAGGTCGTCCTCAGAGTAGCCGAGCTCTTTCAGTATTTTCAGCACAGACGGGAGCACCTGGTTGTCAATGTAGTAATTCGGGTCATAATCCTTGGCAAATTCCGCAAGATACGCTTTTTCAGAAATGGTGCTGCCCTTCTTTGTGATGACATAGCCGATGACCGTGCCGCGCTCGATTTGCATGCCTGCCGCGATCGCTTTTTGCGCGGCTGAAAGCTCGGGGGATTTTATGTCGTATTTGCGCGGGTCCTTGCGCATTTGCGTGTAAATCGTGAGGTCCTCGAGCGGCACCTTGCCCTCTTTCAGCCTTTCAATGACTTCCTTCACCACTTTCACGGCCATTTCCTTGCTGCCGTGCTTGAGTATGGCTTCCAGCACCTTGCGCTGCGTGACTTTGGCAATGTTAGACCAGTCGCGGCGCACCAGCTCAAAGCCGCGTATCTTTATCCTGCCGTCCTCCCCTATGAGCGCGTACTTCTTTTTTGCCCCGGCCCCTTCGGCGTTTTTCCTTGTCACGAAAACCCCGCGCGTATAGAATCCCTCGAGCTCGAGCTCCATGTCTCCTGGAAGCTCGTCATTCACTTTTTTCATGAATGCGAGGGCTTCCTCTTTCTTCTTGTTGCCCATGAGGAGGAACGTGGAATCAGTATCGATGTATAGGACCGGAAAGCCGGCTTTTTCCGCCTTTTCAGCCGCCTCCTGTATGAAGTGCCTGCCCCATGCCGTGACCGATTCGCCGCAGTCTCGGGAATACCAGCGCGAGCGTGGGTAGGCAAGGTAGCCATAGTACGAGTTGGCAAGTATCTTGAGTGACTGCACGCGCGCGAAAAGCGCCTCGTATTCCAGGGTGTCCTTTTCCACTTTCTTGAGCCGGTTTTTCATTTCAGTGCGCATTTTGATTAGCTCTTCGAGGACTGTTGGGATCAGGCCGCGAGGTTTTTTTATGAAGCGGTGGCCGTTCGGGGATATGAAGCAATCCGAGTCTTGCACTGACTTTGGCGGGTTGAGCGTGAATGGGTCGATGTTGTGGGAGGTTATTATCGAGGGGTACAAGCCCCGGAAGTCAAAGACCACCATGTTCTCGTAAATCCCGGGCTGCGGAAGCTTGACAAACGCGCCTTTTATGGGCCCAAGCTCGCGTTCCTGCGCAAGCGCGTCATCGGGCTTGTTCGGAATTATCGCGCGGTGCTCAAAGCTCTTGTGCATGAGAAGCGATTCCACCAGCTGGCCCGCAGTTGCGTTTGACACGTCGAATAGCGGCATGCGGGTGAGCCTGCCCATTTCCACCATGAGGGGGAGCAGTATTTTCCCAATTTCCATGGTGGCAAGCGCGTCAAAACGCGAGTAGTCCGCGAGTTCCCCCACCAGCTCATGGTCATCCCACATCTTCCAGATGTCGAGTTTTCCGACCATGAGCTTTTTTTTGCCTGTGAGCTCCTCGTAGGCGTTCTCGAGCGTGTACTTGGAAATCTTGAACGCGCCTATGAATCCCAT
>JAHFEN010000081.1 GCA_023248455.1 Microcaldota archaeon
TTCGTCACAGTGGTGAAATACCTGTTCGCAGTGGACTCGGATTATTCTTAGCCGGTGGATTGAAATGGACAACAAAATGCGGGAAGCAGTGGTTGACAAGGTCACGCTCAACATAGGCGTGGGGAAATCAGGCCAGGAGCTGGAGAACGCCAAGAGCCTGCTCGAGCGATTGTCCGGGGCAAAGGCAGTGCCAACGCATGCCAAGGTGCGAAACCCGGTGTTCCGCATAAAGAAGGGGGACATCATAGGCACCAAGGCAACGCTGCGCGGCCCGGGCGCAATAGAGTTTGTGAAAAAGGCGCTCAAGGTAAAGGCATTCACGCTCCCAAGCCGCTCTTTTGACAAGGAAGGGAATTTCTCTTTCGGGGTCCCGGAATACATCGAATTCCCGGGTGCAAAGTACGACCCGCAAATAGGGATGCTTGGCTTCGACGTCTGCGTCACTCTCCGCCGCAGGGGTTTCCGCGTTGGCAAGAGAAGGCGGGGGAAAGCCAAGGTCGGGCACCACCACAGGCTAACGAAAGACGACGGCATTGAGTTCGCAAAGGGGACATTGCAGGTCAACGTGGTTTGACAGGGGTATTGCATGGCTGAAAAATCGAAAAAAGAAAAACGGAAAGGGGTGCCAATCGAGCACAAGTTCCAGGGGAAAGGCTTAAGGAAATGCCGCTTCTGCGGCAGCGCCCGCGCGCTCATCCGCTCGTATGGAATGAAGATATGCAGAAGGTGCTTCCGCGAGGTGGCAGAGGAAATAGGCTTCAGGAAATATTGATTTGTTTTCATTGAGGGATACTATGGCTAACGATCCATTGGCAGATGCGCTAAACGCAATCAAGACCCACGAGATGTTCTGCAAGCCGGCATGCGAGGTGAAACCCTCCAAGCTGGTGCGGGAGACGCTGAAGATCCTGCAGCGCAAGGGCTTCATCGGGGACTTCGAGTTCGTGGACGACGGCAAGAACGGTTACTTCAAGATAAAGCTCCTGGGCAAAGTTAACCAGTGCGCAGCGGTAAAGCCCCGCTTCGCTGTGAAGAGGAGCGAGTGGATCGAATGGGAGGGCAAGTACCTGCCCGGCGTTGGCTTTGGCATGTTCGTGGTCTCCACTCCGCTCGGCCTCATGACGAACGAAGAGGCAAAGGACAAGGGCCTTGGCGGAAGGCTCATTGCCTATGTTTACTAGGTGGCATGTATGAAACTCCCGGATGGTGTCAAGGCATCGCTCGAAGGCCAGAAGATCACTGTCAGCGGGCCCAAGGGCTCGCTCTCCATGACATTCTCCCGCCCTGACGCGAAAATGGAGATGGCAAAGGGCGAGCTCGAGGTCCTCGGCAGCAAGGAGATGGCAACCACCATCGAGGCGCACGTGCGCAACATGGCGGAAGGCGTGACAAACGGGTATTCCAAGAAGCTCAAGATACTCTATTCCCACTTCCCGATTTCAGTGGAAATAAAGGGCAAGGAAGTGCTCGTGAAAAACTTCCTTGGGGAAAAGCAGCCAAGGAAGGCAAAGGTAATGGGCTCGGTGAAAGTGGAGGCAAAGGGCCAGGAGATAACAATCAGCGGCATATCAAAGGACGATGTCGGCCAGACAATCGCCAACCTGAAGAGCGCCACAAAAATCCGCAACCGCGACTCGCGCGTGTTCCAGGACGGGTTTTACTTGGTAGAAGCTTGAGCGAAAAAAGTGGTATTTATGGTTTCAAAACGGAAGCACCCGAAATTCCTGCGCCCGAACTATGGGCGAAGCAGCCGTTCGCGCATAAAGATAGCGTGGCGCCGCCCAAGGGGGATTGACAACAAGAAGAGGCTCAAGATAGCTTACATGGGAGCGTCTCCATCAATAGGCTACCGCCAGCCCAATGCAATCAGGGACATGCACCCGCAGGGAATGCATGAGGCGCTCGTGGAAACCCCCTCTCAGCTCTCAGGCCTGGCCGGGGTCGCAATCCGCCTGGCATCCGGTGTGGGCAGGAAAAAGAGGGAGGAGATAATCAAGCTGGCAGAATCCATGAAGCTTCGAGTGCTCAACAAGAGCAAGAAGTATCCAGTCAAGGCCGAAAAGCCTAAAACCGACACGCGAGTTTTGCAAGGCAAAACTGCGCCCATTGGAGCCGCAGGCTCCAATCGGGAGGAGAAAAAGCCTGAGGCAAAGAAGGTTGATGCGGCAAAGCCTGAAGAAAAGAAAACCGAAATGCCGAAAGCCGATGCGAACGCAGCTGCAAAGGCTGAAAGCAAAACCGAGGCTCCAAAGGCATAATTTCGATTGTGATTATTATGGCAATGAACACAGTGAGAAGGATCGCATCCGAAGTGATCGGAGTGGGCGAGTCCAAAATACGGTTCAATCCAGAAGCTGTCTCAAAGATAGGAGAGGCGCTCACCCGCGAGGACGTGCGCAGCCTCATAAGCGACGGCTCGATATACTCAATAGCGCCCAGGGGCGTTTCAAGGGCGCGCGGCAGGGGGAAGGATTCGCAGATGAGGAAGGGCAGGCGCTTTGGAAGGGGCAGCAGGAAGGGGACTTTCAGCACCAGGGTGGGCAAGAAGGAGAATTGGATCGCGAAGGTCCGCTCCCAGAGGAAATACCTGCGCAGCCTGATTGAGCAGAAAAAGCTGCAGCATGGCACGGTCCGAAAGATTTACCGGATGGTAAAGGGCAACGCATTCAAGGGAGTCAAGGTCATGGAGACCTATCTGCGCGACAATAAATTGCTGAACGATAAGAAGTGATTCATGTGAGCAGGGCAACAGGGCCTGTGTACAAGGTGGCATTCCGCCGCAGGAGGAGCAACCTCACCAACTACGCCAAGCGTTTGGCGCTGGTGAAGGGCTCGGTTCCGCGCATGGTGGTCCGCAAGTCATCCACCGGAGTGAGCGTGCAGTTCATGGAGTTCTCGCAAAAGGGGGACAGGGTGGTCTCCCAAGTGCGCTCAGGGCAGCTGAAGGCATACAGCTGGGCGCCGCGTTGCAACACGCCGACTGCCTACCTCTGCGGACTGCTGGCAGGAAAGCTCGCAGGTAAGAAGGGAGTGAAGGAATTCAACCTGGACATCGGCATGTACACGCCCTCCAAAGGCTCGGTGGTTTTCGCCGCGCTCCGCGGAGCAATTGATTCAGGCCTTCTGACCAACTATTCCGAGGAGATGATAACCGAAGACAGGATAGCAGGCGCCCCGATTGCGGCATTTGCAAAGGCGCTTCGCGCATCCGACGAGGCAAAGTACAACAGGATTTTCTCGTCATACATAAAGCAGGGCTTCAGGCCGGAAAACATGGTCGAAGCGTTCGCTTCCGCGAAAAGCAAGCTCAAAACCGTTTAGTCGATGGTGAAAAAACACGATGCGATGGATTGGCAAGAACGAATGCATGGACGCAATGAATAGCATTTGATGGTGAAAAAATGGCAAGATTCGATAGAAGGCAAAGGCGGCGCGACTCTGACGAGCCCAAGCCGGAATGGGTTCCCAAGACCGAAATAGGGAGGCAGGTCAAATCCGGTGCCGTCACCTCTGTTGAGGAAATATTCTTCATGGGGAAGAAGATACTCGAGCACGAAATAGTCGACCACCTGTATCCCAACCTTGAGGAGCAGACGCTCGAAGTATCCAGCACGCAGCGCATGACCGACAACGGTAGAAAGGCGCAGTTCCGCGCAATTGTGCTCGTGGGCGACAAGAACGGCCACGTGGGCGTGGGTGCAGGAAAATCCGAGGAAGTGAAGCCGGCAATCGAGTCGGCAATAAAGAACGCAAAGAGGAACATCATATTCGTGCCGCTCGGAAAGACCGGCAGGTTCAAGCACACGCTGCCGATAAAGGTGGTGGGCAAGACCGGAAGCGTCGAGGTGACGCTCAAGCCCGCGCCCCTTGGCATTGGGCTTGTTGCGAACGAAGTGGTGAAAAAGGTGCTCGCATCAGCAGGGGTCAAGGACATCTGGAGCTTCTCCCGCGGCCACACGCGCAATATCTACAACACTTCCATGGCGGTCATAGACGCAATCGAGCAGCTCAATACCATGAAGCTGAAGCAGGGATGGGACCCTGTGGTCGAATCCCAGGTGAAAATCAAGTCAGGCGAAAAGGTGCCCTCATGAGAATAGCGGTAATCAGGCTCAAAGGAAAGTTTTCGGTTTCGCCAAGCGTGAAAAGCACTCTTGAGAAACTGCGGCTTGACAGGCTCTACGCCTGCACTCTGCTCCCCGAAGGCGTGACTGCAAAGGGAATGCTGCAGGCTTGCAAGGACTTGGTATCGTTCGGCGAGGCGAGCAATGAGTCAATTTCCCTGTTGCTTCACAAGCGCGGAAAGACCACTGATGGCAATAAGCTCTCCCTGGCAAAAAAGCCCGAGGAAATAGAGAAAATTGCATCCGAAATCGCAGCCTCAGCAAAGAAGCTCGAGGAATTCGGCGTGTCCTCAGTATTCTTCCTCTCGCCCCCAACAGGAGGGTTTGGAAGCCGCAAGGCGCACGCGCCTTTCGGCCCTGTTGGCAGGAACCCGGAAATAAATGAATTGATTTCAAGGATGGCATAAACTGGTGTTAACATGGCAAGACTAGGGAAACGCAACAGGGCATTCCAAGGGACCCGAAACCACGGGAAGGGCAATGCCAAGAACCGCCGAGGCAAGGGCAACAAGGGCGGCTGGGGCAGGGCAGGCATGCATAAGCACC
>JAHFEN010000082.1 GCA_023248455.1 Microcaldota archaeon
ATATTTTATTCTCGTTGGAGGGGGAGGAATGCAAAACAAATACAGGAAGGCAGTAGTTGCTGTAGCTGCACTTACAACGCTCACTCTTTTTTCAGCAAGGACATCTTCCCAAGTCCTAATCGACACACTCAGAGCCAAGCAGGATACCTCGATTGTGCAGGCAAAGCCAGACACTGCCTTCGCCAAAAAGGATATTACTGCTCTTAGCACAGCCCAGCCCGACACCACCCCTCAGGCGCCTCCCCAGACAACGACAGGCAGCCCTGAACCAAAGCGGCCCAAACCAAGCATATCATTCGGGGCTGACGGCTTGCTAAAGATTACAGAATTCATAAGGAAGGATGGAAAAGCGATGCAGATGCCCATGTTTGCCTCAATTAAATCCGAAATGACGGATTTGGGGGTGGACCCAGAGGATTACCAAGGCTTGGTGAAAGTAGGGGACAGCTGGGGACTCGCCTTCAGGGGCGGCAAGGTGCTTCGGATAGTGGAAAGGGCAGACTTCCTTGATTTCGTAGTAGCTAGCAAAAAATAGTTAGTTCGCTCACCTTTCGTTGGGAAGAAAGACTTATTAGTTGAGCCTCCGCACCCCCTCGCGGTGATAGCATGGAAAGGATAGGCATGCTTGGCTCAGGTGACGTTGCTAAATCGCTTGCAAAGGGCTTTGTTAAGCACGGCTATTCCGTGATGATGGGAAGCCGCGATTCATCGAAAATTGCTGATTTTTCAAGGGAGATGAAACTGGCAACAGGCACTTTTCAGCAAGCTGCTTCGTTTGGCGACATGGTTGTGCTGGCAGTGAAGGGGCTGGCGGGCGAATCTGCGCTCTCCCTTGCAGGAGAGCAGAGCCTCAATGGCAAAATAGTGATAGACGCCACCAACCCCATATCAGACGCCCCTCCTGACAGCGGCGTGCTGCACTACTTCACCTCTCTTGAAGAGTCGCTTATGGAGCGCTACCAGGGGAAATTCCCCTCTGCCCGCTTTGTGAAGGCATTCAACTCCGTAGGCAACGCGTACTTTGTGAATCCTGACTTCGGCGGCGAAAAGCCCACCATGTTCATCTGCGGGAACGACGAAGCAGCGAAAAAGGAAGTTGGCGGCGTGCTTGGCAAATTCGGCTGGGAAGTTGCAGACATGGGAGGTGTGCAGGCTGCCAGAGCAATAGAGCCCCTGTGCATGCTCTGGTGCATACCCGGCATTGCTAAAAACGACTGGGGCCCCAGGGCGTTCAAGCTGCTGAAGAAATAGCTGGCAGAAGCCTTCAGCCCAGAGCTCTGCCTGACCCAAGTGCGCGCCCAAGAGATAGGGGAGTCAGAATCAGATAAAATGCCTTCAGGCGTTGGCTGTTTTTATTAGGTAAAAATTTTGCTTACCTAGCAGAAACAAATCTTTTTATATTTTTCCGCCCAAACCAATGCATGAAAGGCGATTTCGCGCCGAAATATGCGCGCATACTCGATATCCTGCCATCCATAGCCGAGTGCGCTGACGGCAAGCTCGTGCTTGTTGGAGGCACTGCGCTTGCAATCTTTCACTTGAAGCACAGGCTCAGTGTTGACCTTGACTTCGCCACTCTTGGGGACGACGATGAGGCGGCGAAGCAGGCATTGAAGGGCTGCCTGTCTGCTAAAGGCGTGAGGGCGTTCCGGAGCAAGTTCTCCAACCAGTTCATAATACATTTTGAGGATACGAGCATCAAAGTCGAAGTGCTTCCGCCTTCCTTCAAGGTAAACAAACCTGAATGGCGGGAGGTAGGCGGATCAAGATTCCTTGTCGCCTCAATTGAAGACATCCTTCGCATGAAAGAAACCGCTTACGCAGAGCGGAAAGAGGCGCGTGACTTGTTTGACATAATGTTTATCCTGAAAAGCAGGGGCGAGCCTCATCTGCGCATCAGGTCGATGATAAAAAAACACGGAGCCCCGAAGAGCATGGAAAGGCTCGCGGCAATGGTTTTCAGCAAGGAAGATTTTGAGGAATTCGGGAGGGAGGTTTCAGATGCTTCCAAAACAGGTAGTTAGTTTTGCACAGCTCCGAAAAGAGGGAATCAGTTCTAAGAAGATAAAGGGGATGCTGGCGGCTCTCCGGCTCTTCCCAACCCCCTTCAAGGGCATCTACTACGCGCCCCTGGAGGAAGAGCGCGGCGGATGGTTCATAGAAAAGCCCAAGCTCGCCTTAAACCAGTCTCTTGCAATTTACCTTGGCACAAAGGAATTCTACTTTTCCTGCACTACTGCCGAGGAGGAGGCAGGCATTTCATGGCACCGGTCGGGCGAAGTGCACGTGGTGAATGCAGTGCGCTCAGGCAGGATTGACCTTGAAGCGCGGGCCGAGCGGAATGGCACTAAGGGCACTTTCAGGTCGAAGAAACTCGCACGCCTCCTTGCCTTGTATGCGCGGATGATTATTTTCCACAAGGTCCGCAGCGTACAGGGCGCCAAGCTTCGGCACACCATATACGGAAGCTTCGCCCTCCCCTCTCAGATAAAAAAGGACAGGAAGAGGTTCAGGGGGAAGTAGGCAGCGAAAGTTCGATTCGGTGCTTGCGGTCCAGGGGCTTGTGCGGATCGTTATTCCTTTTTCAGCCATCTTTCAATTTGTTTTTCCCCAGCAAGCAGAAACGCAGCGGCATTCCTGTTCTTTTTGGAGAACTCCTCCAAGCCGGCCCTTTCCCTGTCTGGAACTTCTTCAGAATAGCAGACATTCATCGCAATCGGCTTCAAGCCCTCTCTCACAACAAAATCGACTTCTGCGTCGTTTGAGTAGTATTGCGGTTCCGCCCCGCGCCTCTTCAATTCTATTGCAACCGCAGTTTCCGCCCGCCTTCCGATATCGGGCGAATAGGATTTGGAAACGACTGCCTGCAAGCCGGTGTCATAGGCATAGTATTTCCTCGGCTTTTCCATCGCCTTTTTCAGCGAATAGGAGAAATGCTGCACCTGGAAGGCTACGAATGCGTCCTCCAGATACGAAAGGTAGAGTTTTATCGCGTCGAACGAAAGCCCGGTCATGGCGCGAAGCTGGTTGTAGCTGAACAGCTTGCCGGAGTTTGTCAGCACATGGACTGCCAGCGTCCTTAAGGTCGGGACATCCCTGACGCGGAAGCGGGCTGCGATATCTTTTGCTATTGCCGCCTCGAAATACTCGGTCAGGAGGGAGGCGCGCCTTTTCGCATCCGGCTCGAGCAGGGCTTCGGGATAGCCGCCAATCTCAAGATAATCCGGCAGCGTCGCTTTCGGCACTGCCCTGCAAAATTCGGCAAATGAGAAAGGCAGCACAAGAAAGCCAAAGCCCCTGCCCGAAAGGCTGGAGGCAAATTCGCCCGACAAGAGCTTTGCAGACGAGCCTGTCACGAAAACCTTGCATTCGCGCTTGTCCACCGCAGCCCTCACCCATTTCTCCCAGAGTGGCACGCCCTGCACTTCGTCGAGGAACACGAATGCTGGCTTTTTTTTGTGGACTTTCCCGTGCTGCTGCACAATATCGTCGATAAAACCGGTTGAGAGCTTTCCTGCGAACGAAGGCTCCTCAAAGTTTATGTAAAGGCACGATGCCCTGCCGTGCTGCTTGGAAAGCCGCTCAAGAAGCTGCATGCAGACAGTGGTTTTTCCTGCCCTTCGCGGGCCGTAAAAATAAATGGCTTCCGGCCTTTGCACAAATTTCCAGGCTTCCCCGGTAACGTCCCTTGCGATCCCCGTCTTCGGGGATGCTTTCCAGTAGTTCCACCCCTCTACTACCTTCCATGAGCTCTCGTCCATGTCAGGGATATGCTTTATTGGTGTATATAAAGGTATACGCTACACCGTAACCCTATAAAAAGGGGTTCGCGCTGCTGTGGTGAATATACGTCGAAGCCGTTTTTCGACTCTCCGACGTGCATTGTTCACCACAGCAGGTTCGCGCTGCGCTCGCAGATAAAAAAGGACAGGAAGAGGTTCAGGGAGCGCGTGCTCAGGCCGGAATATGTGCGCAAGCTCAAGCGGCTGCAGAAGCAGAAACCAATACCTATCAAGGACATTCGTGCTTACTTCGACTCCATGAGGAAATTGTGAGGCTAGAATAGTTTTGCGAATTCATCGGTAGTAAAACCAGCCTGCCTTGCAATGCAGCGGAAGACAAAGGGGTTCAGGTCTACACTTCCGTGCACTGGAACCGTGACATGGAACGTTTTTGCAGGAGTAATCTTCACCAGATGGACGTGACTTCCTTTCTGCCGCTTTACTTCAAAGCCTTCCTTGACCAGGACCTTGAGCACCTCCTTTCCTGAAACCTGCGGCAGCTTCATTTCGAAACCCAAATAAAATCCAGGGAGATCGAATTTAAACCTTGTGATTCTTAATAAAAACATGAAAATAATGGGTTTTTCCGTGGTGGTCTTTTCAGAAGGGCGCGCCTACACATCGTGGTGCCCTGAGCTGGACGTGGCTTCCCAGGGGAAGAGCGTGGAGAAGGCGCTTTCCAACCTCAAGGAGGCAGTTACGCTGCACCTCGAGAGCCTGTCGGAGAACGAGATAAGCCGCATGAAAAGCAGGTCTTCGCACAGGCTCCTCACTACGATAGAAGTCCCTGCCCCTGCCTGAAGGGTAAACACGCCTTTTGCCGGACCCCTTCTTTTTTACCCGCCCAGATACGAGTTTTTCTAGAGCGCACATTTCCCGCAAGGC
>JAHFEN010000083.1 GCA_023248455.1 Microcaldota archaeon
TATTATCCATTTTTTGTTCCATGTTACAACACCTTGCTAAGAACGCGTTGCTTGTTATATTTAATAGTTTTAGCAGAAATTCGAAAAAATCAGGCAAATTATTATATTTTTTTTCAGATAATTTTCATTAATGGACCTTGACAAGAAAAACAGGCAGCTTCTTAACCTTCTCTATCTCAACTCGCGCGAGAGCTTTGTGGGCCTTGGGAAGAAGCTGAAGCTTTCCAGCCTGTCTGTGGAGAGAAGGTTTGCTTCCCTTCAGAAGGCAGGCATCATAGAGCTAATGCACGCCAATGTGAACAGAGCCAAGCTCGGCTTTGGAGAGTACAGGCTTTTCTTCAAGTTCGACGTGATGGACAGCAAGACAGAAGCCGAAGTGCTGGCGCTTTTTGAGTCCTATCCTCGCACAGGCTGGGGCGTGGTTGCAGAGGGCGAATACGAGGTGCTATGGAGGATATACGCAAAGGACGAATTCGAGGTTGAAAAGGCAGTTTTCCTGATGATGGAAAAGTTCGGCAAGAAGATAATCGAGAAAACCATAGTCACCACCATATACGAAGCCTACTTCACCTGGGACAAGGCATTTGGCACTGAACGATTGGCAGCATTCCCAAAGCGCGAGCGCCACGCAGAGGAAGCAATTGACAAAGAGGACATGAGAATACTCCACGAGCTTTTCTCAGATTCGCGCGCGAAAATCGCCTCCATTGCAGCAAAGACAGGTCTTACTCCGGACACGGTGGGCTACAGGATGAAAAGGCTCCAGGAAAGGCGGATTCTGACGGCCTACACGGCTTGGTTCGACTCGAGAAAGCTTGGCTTCAACTACTACAAGATACTCTTCTGGTTCCATGGCTCTTCGCTTGAGGAGGAGCAGAAATTTGTGAAGTACTGCATGGCAAAAAGCGAGGTGCTCTACCTGGTGAAGATAATGGGCGGCTGGGATATGGAAATAGACGTCATAGTGCGGAACAATGAGGGACTGCACGACCTGACCCGCGAAATAAAGACAAAATTCGGGCACATCATAGGCAGGCATGCCTTCATCACCGTGGTTGCCGAGAGGACGAGGAACCCCATTTATAAGGCATAAAAAGACCTTTATAAAGCCTTAAAAACCCTTTATAAAGCCCCAAATTTGGCTGGGCTAAAAGAGCGGATTTCATGGCTCAAAAAGCAAAACATTAAATACCAGCCAAGAGAATTCTGTCTGAGAGGTGAATGATATGAAATTATGCCCACCGGGAAAGGAATTCGTGTTCAAGATGCCTGACGGCCGTGTGATTGGCAGGGCAAAGTCCGTAGTAGAGCTGTCCAGCCTGATAAAGACAGCCCCGCTCGACGCAGTGCTCTATCACGCAAAGGGAGGCCACTACGCCCCCTGGCTGAACATGCTGCAGGAGAGCGCAATAGTGGAGAAGCTCAAGTCCATCCAGATAAACGAAAAAACCATCAGGGTGGCGCTGCTCCGCGCGCTGCACAGGGTCTAAGCCCGTCCACAAGGTGCGACGCGAAACCCAAAGTTCACAGTGCCGGACTAAAGGCGGTCTGTCGCACCATGTGCCCCCTTTTTCTTCTTTCTTCTTTCCAACTACCTTATGGGAGCACAAAATCCATCATTCAAAAGAGGCATAAAGTCAAGTTCAATCCGCTCGGCAGCCTTAAAGTCGATCAAAGGCTTCAAAGTCTCCCCCAGCCTCACTGCGGAAGATCTTGTGGCGTACTATTCTTCGCTTGGCTTCCAGGCTTCCCACCTATCGCAGGCGGCCGAAGTGGTGAAGCGCATGCAAAAGGACAAGGCAACGATCTTCCTATCCTTTACCTCAAACATGGTCTCCTCGGGCTTGCGGGAGATAATCGCGCAGCTCTGCGAGCACAGGCTGGTGGACTGCATCATCACCTCAACAGGTTCGATTGAAGAGGATGTGATGAAGTGTTCTGCTCCCTTCTCGCTCGGAAGCTTCAATGCAAATGACGAGGAAGTGAAGAAAAACTGCATGAACCGCATAGGCAACATATTCGTGAGGGACGAGCAGTATGTTGCATTCGAGAAGTTCCATCTTGCGTTCATGGAGAGGATGTACAAGAAGCACAGCAAGAAGATGGCAATGAACAAGTACGTCCGCGAACTTGGACTCGAGGTAAATGACAAGAACTCCTTCCTTTACTGGTGCTCCCGCAACAATATCCGGGTAATCGTCCCAGGTCCCATGGACGGGGCAATTGGGGACCACTTCTATTTCTTCAACAAGCAGAATTACAAGCAGCCTTTTGTGATCGACGCAGCTGCAGAGGTAAAGGATCTCTACGACATCATGCTTGGCGCTGACAAGGCAGGGGCGATAATACTCGGAGGCGGGATAGCAAAGCACCACCTGATAGGCGCTGCCATATTGCGGAACGGTCTTGATTACGCAGTCTACCTCTCCACTGGCAGCGAGGGCGATGGCTCGCTTTCAGGCGCCCGACCGCGGGAGGCAGTCTCCTGGAACAAGCTGAAAGATGGGAAGAATTCCGCTTTCGTGGAGGGGGACGCCACTCTCGCCTTCCCGCTTCTGGCCTGCTGCATGATGAAGAAGTAGGCACCGGCAGGAAGGTTGGCAGCATTATTTAAAACCGAGCTAAAACAACTTCTCATATGGCAGACCTTCTCTTCTGCGCAAGGTACCCGTTCACTGCCGAGGCAAAGGCATATGTTTCAGCGCAGGGGCTCGAGCTCACTTCAGGCCTTGTGGAAAAGGCTGAAAGCAGGGTAAAGGACGCGCTCTCAACTGGCAAAATAAAGAAAATAGCCGATTTGCAGGAAGCGCGGGAGGAGGAGCTCATTCTCTACGCTGCCGCGCGCATGATTGTCTCTTCCGCGAATAACCGCTATCTGATAAACAGGTACGCTGTGGCAGAGGCAAAGCGCGCAAGCGACTACCTTTCCTCTGACTTGTCCGCGCACCTGGATTACGTGGAGGCAGTGGCAGCCGAATTCGGGGTAAAATTCGAGAAATCAGGAGTGCAGTTCCTGGTTCCCCTTGCAGCCTACCTGAATTACACTCCCCGCTCCATTGACTACAAGCTCGCCAACAGGGAAGTTTCCAGCGGGAAGGTGAAGGTGAGCGGGCACGAGCGCGTGAGGATGCTTGAAGAGGCGGTGAAAAAGAGGATAGAAGCGAGCCTTCCGATTAGGTCGGAATTTCCCTCAGAGGTAAAATCGGCAGGCGCGCGGATGCTTGCGCTTCTCCCGAAATTCGAGGCGGAAATAATCCGCGTAGGCCAGGAGAACTACCCGCCCTGCATAAAGAAGCTTCTGGAGGACCTGGCGCTCAACATAAACGTGCCGCACACCGGAAGGGTGGCGCTTGCAATCTACCTTGTGAATGCCGGGGTTGCGGATGAAAAGATAGTGGAATTCTTCAGGAACGCGCCTGACTATTCCGAAAAAACCACCCGCTACCAGGTGCAGCACATCAAGAGGCACAATTACCGCATGCCCTCCTGCTCGACCATGGACAGCTACGGCATATGCATAGCAGAGTGCAGGTGCGGCTCGCCCCTGAACTTCAGGGACAGCCTGCACGGAAGGAGGCTGCGCCAGCAGGAGGAGCAGAAGAAAATGTGAAGAGGGATGAAGCAGATGGAAAGGACGAGGCAGAAGAAAACGTGATTAATTATGTCTAGCTTGGTGCAATCGCCCGAGGAAAAATCCCTTCGCAGGCTGTTTTCCGATTTCTACTCCAAGTGCAGGCTCACAGTCCGCCAGCCGGAGAAGCGCGAGTTCGGCTTCGGGGGCTGGGACAAAAAGATAGAGTTCAGGCACATCGGTGTGAAAGGCGAGTCAGAGCTTCGCGCAAAGCTTGTCTCGGAAGCGCCGCTTTACATCTCGCATTCAGTCGCTTACTTCGAATTCCCTGACGCGCGGCCCATGGTCAGGAAGAACTGGCTTTCAGCTGATTTAGTGTTCGATTTGGATGCCGAGGCGCACAGCTGCGGCAAGTTCACCTGCGAAAAGTGCATGGAAAAGGTGAAAAATGAGGCGATCCAGCTCATCGAGGAGTTCCTGCTTTCGGATTTTGGATTTTCAAAAGGGGAAATGTCAGTGAATTTCTCCGGAAGCCGCGGCTACCACGTGCACGTTGTCTCTGATGCAGTAGCTTCGCTTGACAGGGAGGCGCGCCGAGAGATAGCAGACTATGTCACTGGCACTGGCTTGGAGTTCACGCGCCTTTTCTGGAAGGACGGCAAGAAGTTCCTCGGCCCCAGGCCCTCGCAGGGAGGCTACGGAGGAAAATTCGCGAGGAAGTACCTCTCCTACCTTGACCAGGAAGAATTCGCGCTTTCGGTTTCTCGAAAGCTTCGGGACCCTTCCGAGCGCGAGAAGCTGAAATCCGCCATAGCAAAGGGCAACTGGGACAACGTAGGCATTGCCAACCGCGAGAGGAAGCTTCAGGAGAAATTCGGCATAATGAGGCTCACGCTTGCGGGAAGGATAGACGCGAATGTGACTGCCGACACGAGCAAGCTGATTAGGATGCCGAACTCGCTTCACGGCGGCAGCGGCTTTCTGGCGCGCTCAGTGGAATCTCCTGACAAGTTCGAGCCAATGAGGGACGCGCCTGTATTTGGGAGCGAACTGGTGAAAGTGAAAATGAG
>JAHFEN010000084.1 GCA_023248455.1 Microcaldota archaeon
ACGCAAGCGACAAGCGCATCTGGAAGCTTCCCTTCCGCAGCAACAATCTGCCTCCTAGCTTCTTTTCCTATGATAGACTGGAAATCGCGCACCATAGCCGGGTAGGGGTGCGGGCCAAGCGCCGAGCCGATCAAATAATGCGTGTTTCCGAAATTCGCGGCATAATCCCTCATGGCATCGTTTATCGAATCCTTCAGCGTCTTGCTTCCTGAATCCACTTCGACCACGCTTGCCCCAAGCAATTTCATCCTGTAAACATTGGGCGCCTGCCTTGCCATGTCCGCGCTTCCCATGTAAACCGCGCATTCCATGGCAAGCAGCGCAGCCGCAGTGGCGGTTGCCACTCCGTGCTGACCAGCGCCCGTTTCTGCAATCAGCCTCGTCTTGCCCATCATTTTAGCCAAAAGCGCCTGCCCTATGGCATTGTTTATCTTGTGCGCTCCTGTGTGCAGCAAATCCTCCCGCTTGAGGTAGATTTTCGCCCCCCCTGCGCTTTTCGTGAGCCCCTCGGCAAAGTAAAGCGGCGTGGGCCTTCCCGCATAAGTTTTAAGGTAGCCATCAAGTTTTTTCCTGAATTCCCTCCCCTTTCCAATAGTTGAGTAAGCCAGCTCAAGCTCTTCGAGTGCCATCACAAGCGTTTCAGGCACAAACTGTCCCCCGAATTCCCCAAAATATCTTTTCATACAGATACTGCCCCTGATTTCAGGTCCTTCACTTTTTCTCGCAGGTCCTTTGCTTTCCATATTGCAGTTCCCACAAGCACTCCTGACGCGCCGCACTTTTTCACATATTCCACTTCCTTGCCGCTTTTAATCCCGCTTTCGGATATCACCGGCCTGTCAAGTTCGCCTGCAGCCTCCATTATGCTTTTTGTCCTTCCCAAATCCACCTTCAGCGTGGTCAGGTCTCGGTTATTTATCCCAAGCATGTCGGCATCGGTTCTCATTGCCCGTTTCATCTCATCCGCATCATAAGCCTCGAGGAGCACTTCCAGCCCCCTGCCATGTGCCTCGGCAATGTGCGCATCCAGGTCCAACCCGAGCCTGTCGCTTACTTTCACCACCAGCAACACGGCATCAGCGCCGACGCGGGCCGCAGCCTCGATCTGCGCCGAAGAAATCACAAAATCCTTGAAAAGGACAGGCAGCCCGGACGCCTTTTTGGCAGTTGCCACGTTCTCAAGGCGCCCCCTGAAAATCTGCGGCTCCACCACAACTGAAATCGCATCCGAACCGCATCGCCGGAAGTCAGCGGCCGCCTTCTCAACATCAATATTGTCAAACGAGTACTCGCCCGCAGGCGAGGCGTGCTTTATTTCCGTGATAAGCAGGAACCCGGCCTCATCCAGCCTCTGCCTCATCGAAATCCTCTTCCCTTCGAACCTTTCGCGTTTATTGTAGTAGCCGCAAGCCACATTCTCCTTTGCAGCCGCAATGAATTTGTCAAGTATGTCCCCCATGGCATCAACCGCAAAATTGGCGGAGCTTTTCCAGCTTTCGCATCGATTTCCCAGAATCAATCGCCTCTTGCGCAATCGCAACCCCCTTCTCAACAGAATCGGCCTTTCCCCCGACATATATCGCAGCTGCCGCATTCAGCACAGCCACGTCACGAGCAGCGCCCCTCTTCCCGGCCAGCACTCCCAGTATTATGTCCGCGCTCTCCTGTGCGGATTGCGCTTTGGGGATTTCATTTTTTTCAAAGCCAAATTTTGATGCGTCAAGCGTGTATTTCGCCGCTTCCCCACTCTTCACTTCGTAAACTTCCGTTTTTTCCAACCCGATTTCATCCAGCCCGTCGGAATGCACCACGAGCGAATGTTCGCTTCCAATAAGGGCGAGCACACGCGCCATTTTCCCTGCCATTCCAAAATCAAACACTCCCAAAAGCTGCGCACTCGCGCCGGCAGGGTTGGTGAGCGGCCCTAATATGTTAAAAACAGTGCGTATTCCCAGCTCCTTCCTCACCTGTGCCACATTTTTCATGGCAGGATGGAAATAAGGCGCGAACATGAGCCCAAACCCAACTTCCTCAATGCACTTTTTCACTTCGGCAGGCTGCAGCAGCTTCGCCCCAAGCGCCTCAAACACGTCTGCCGAGCCTGACTTGGAAGACACTCCCCTGTTCCCGTGCTTCGCTATGCTCACGCCTGCGCCTGCGGCAATCAGGCCTGCGCAGGTGGAAATGTTGAACGTATGGGAAGAATCCCCTCCTGTGCCGCAGGTGTCCACCAGCCTTGCAGCACTCGGGGAAATTTTCACGGCGTGCTTTCCCATCACTGCTGCAAAAGCCGCTATTTCCTCCTCTGTTTCGCCCTTCATCTTGAGTGCCACGAGCATTGCAGCTGCCTGTGCAGGAGTCAGATTTCCGCTTATCATCCCTTCCATGGCAGCCTCCGACTCCTCGCGCGACAAGTCCTGCCCAGATGTTATTTTTTTGAGCAATTCCATATGGACACCTAAATCTTGAGGAAATTCTGAAGCATTTCCATCCCATGTTCGGTCATGATGCTTTCCGGATGGAACTGAAGGCCGAACATTGGCAGTGCCTTGTGCCTCACTCCCATCACCTGGTTGTCATCAGCGCTTCTTGCAGTGACTTGCAGGCAGTCGGGTATGTCCGCTCCCACAAGCGAGTGGTAGCGCATCACCCTGACCGGGTTTGGCACCCCCTCAAAAATCCCCTTGCCATCGTGCTCCACGAGCGAAGTTTTCCCGTGCATGGGCTTATTTTTCACCACTTTCCCCCCAAAATGCAGCACCATCCCCTGGTGGCCAAGGCAAACCCCAAGTATGGGCGTCTTTTGCATCTGGGCAAGTATGTCCGAGCACACTCCAAAGTCCCTCTTGACTGCGGGGTGGCCTGGCCCTGGGGAAAGCACTATTCTGTTCGGCGCCAATTCCTTCACACTGCCAATTGTGATCTCGTCATTCCTCTTCACCATGACCTCCTGTCCAAGAGCGCAAAGGTACTGGTGGAGATTGTATGTGAATGAATCGTAATTGTCAACAAGAAGAATCATATCATTGCCTCCAATCCCTGCAGTATGGTCTTCATCTTGCTCTCGGTCTCCAGGTATTCACTTTCAGGAACAGAATCGTACACAATGCCTGCCCCTGCCTGCGCATAGGCCGTGTTCCCCTTGGCGACAAGGGTACGGATGTTTATTGCAAAGTCGCAATTCCTATTGAAAGAAAAATAGCCGACTGCCCCGCCATAAGGCCCGCGCCTCTCTTTCTCCAGCTCCTCAATTATCTCCATCGCCCTTAATTTCGGCGCCCCTGTGAGCGTGCCTGCTGGGAATATTGCATTGAATGCATCAAAGCAGTCCTTTCCGGGATTCAGCCTGCCCTTCACAAGTGAAGCCAGATGCTGCACGTGCCTGTACTTGTGCACCTGCAAGAGTTCAGGCACACTGACCGAGCCTGCAGAAGCGACCTTGGAAACATCGTTCCTTGTCAAGTCCACAAGCATGAGGTGCTCCGCCCTCTCTTTTTCGTCGGTTTTCAGCCTTGCCTCAAGCGCAGCGTCCTCTGCCGGCGTCTTGCCCCTGGGCATGGTTCCTGCGAGAGTGGCATAGGTCTCCACATTATCCCCCTCTACCCGCACCAAATTCTCCGGTGAGGACCCTATTATTTTCCTGTCCCCGAAGGAAAGGAAGTAAAGGTAAGGCGAGGGATCGGTCTGCTTGAGGTAATTGTAAAAGCGAAGAAGGCTGCCGCGATACTGGCACGAATACCTCCTGGACAGGACCACCTGGAATATTTCGCCATCGGTTATCTTTTCCTTGGCAGCACCCACTATTCCTTCGTACTCCTCCCTGTTCATGTTCGCTTTAGGAACGCCTGCCTCGTACTCTCCGTATTCAAGCGCCTCTTTTGCAAGCGCAAGAACCGCCTCGGAACGGTCAAGGCCGTGCGAAAGGTAATGCACTGACTTGTCGCGTTGGTCGTAAATCACGCAGTCCTCGAAAACGCCGAACTCAAAGTCAGGGAATCCAAGCGCATCCGGCTTTTTTGACGGCACTTTCTCCACATTCCTGACGTAATCGTATGAAAAATAACCGACCGCTCCGCCAACAAATCCGTCCTTCTCGATTTTCATCCTTGGCAGATTCGCATCCAGCACGCGGACGGGGTCCTTTGCATCCGCCTGCTGCCCATCAACCTCAACGACATTCCCCTTTGCGGATATACTTTTTTTGGGATCAAAGCCTATGAACGAGAAGCGCGCCAGCCGCTCGGCACCCTCCAGCGACTCGAAAAGGAACGATTCCTGGTGCTCCCGCTGCACTAGCGAGTATAGCTGGTAAGGGTTCTGGCTTATCTTCAGTTTCTTGTATATCACTTCATCCACCTAAGCTAATATGTGTTAATGTCTTTTTTAAAGCATTTCTGTATAAAAATATACATTAAGAAAATACGCAACCAGCGCATCTCGGCACAATGAAACCGCGCCTTATCACAGAGCTTGCGCCTATTTTGCATTCACCCAAAATGCCCGCCTATTGCCTGAACAGGCTCCGCCTACCTCATCTTCGCCCGCACGAGCTCGCTCCTCGCCTGCTCCACCTGTCAGCCCAAGGGGGCTCCGCCCCCTTAGTCCGACACCGCCCAAACCCCCGA
>JAHFEN010000085.1 GCA_023248455.1 Microcaldota archaeon
CGATTCCTCGAACTTCCAAAAGAGCATTTCAGCCTGCACCTCACGGTGGCGCGCTCCAAGGGCGTTGCCGATATAGAGGATTTCCTGAAAACAGGGGAGGTCGGCTCTTTTGAGGCGCGCTCGTTTGTGCTTATGAAAAGCGTTCTTGGGGCCCAGGGCGCCATATATCATGTTTTAAAGGAATTTCCGGCTGAAGAGGGGTAGGCAGGTTTTGGAAATGGGAGAAGTTGAAATAGTTCCGGCCATACTTGTTAAGGACAGGGAAGGCTTTTCCAGGAAGCTTTTGCTTGTGGCTCCATACGTTTCGCGCGTGCAGATAGACGTAATGGATGGGAAATTTGTTCCGAACCGAACGCTCCAGCCCGAGGATTTCCCGCCAATACCAAAAGGTCTGCTTGTAGAATACCACCTGATGGTGGAGAATCCGCTTGAGTACGTGAAAAAGATCGGCAGGAAAGGCGCGATTTACGAGCTCCATTTAGAGAGCCTGGGCGACGTTGCTGCCGAAATACGCGAAGTGAAAAAAATGGGCGGCAGGGTGGCTCTTGCCATATCCCCGGACACGCCAGTTGAGGGCTTGCTCCCCTATTTGAAGGAAATCGAGCACGTGCTTGTGATGACCGTGTACCCTGGCTTTTCTGGGCAAAGCTACATACCGAGGATGGAGGAGAAAATGCGGTGGCTTGCCAAGCGCGGCATGACGGTGGAAGTGGACGGAGGCATTGGCATAGGCTCTGCCAAGTCGGCTGCCTCTGCCGGGGCCACCCTGCTCGGAGTTGCCTCCGGCATTTTCGCAAAATCCGACATGAAAAAGGCGATTGCGGAACTGGAGAAGGACGCAGAGAGTTAGCCGTATTTTAAATTGTTGTGCAGATTATGGGTCGGGAGGAATGCGGCGTTTTAGGGGCTAATTATGAAAATAAGCGATGTGAAAGGACTCCGGCTGATGGCAAACACCATCAGGCAGGACATCATCCGCATGCTGGTGCCTGCAGCCTCGGGGCACAGCGCAGGCCCGCTTGGGCTTTCGGACATTTTCGCCATCCTCTATTTCCACGAGATGAACTTTGACCCTGCAAAGCCGGACTGGCAGGACCGGGACAGGTTCGTGCTTTCAAACGGGCACTGCTCGCCGGTCCTCTATGCATCCATGGCGCGGGCTGGATACTTCGCGATAGAGGAAACGCTGACTTTCAGGAAACTGGGCTCGCGCATGCAGGGCCACCCCAGCCGCTCCTGGCTTCCAGGAGTGGAGAACTCCTCAGGCCCGCTTGGAGAAGGGCTTGGGATTGCGTGCGGAATCGCGCTTGCAGGCAGGCTGGACTCGAAGAATTACCGTGTTTACGCCATGACGTCAGACGGCGAGCACCAGGAGGGCTCTACGTGGGAGGCAGTCATGCTTGCGGCAAAGCACAAGCTTGACAATTTGGTTGCGATTTGCGACCGGAATTTCATACAGATTGACGGCAACACCGAGGACATCATGCCGCTTGGGGACATGGCGCAGAAATACCGCGCATTCGGCTGGCATGCCATTACTGTTAATGGGCACGATTACAAAGCGCTGATGAACGCGCTTGACGACGCAAGGAAAATGAAGGGCAGGCCGACCATGATAATCGCTGAGACCACTCCAGGCAAGGGAGTCTCGTTCATGGAAAACAAGTACCAGTGGCACGGGATCCCGCCCAAGCCAGAGGAAGGGCAGCAAGCCCTAGCCGAGCTTGCAGAGGAGAGGAAGAGAATCGAGGCAGAGGCTTAACATGAAACTGAACCCTGAAATGCATTTGCTTGACCCGCTTTCCCCAGAGCTGAAAAAGGCAGCAACCAGGAATGCCTTTGGCGCTGCTGTTGCTGAAATCGGAGGCAAGGATCCCAACGTCATTGCAATGAGCTCCGATGTGGCAGGCTCGGTGCAGGTGAGCCTGTTTTCCGACAAGTTCCCTGGCCGCTTCTTCAATGTTGGCGTGGCTGAGCAGAACCTTGCCGCTGTTGCTGCAGGGCTGGCCTATTCAGGGAAAACCGTTTTCATAGGCGCATTCGGGATTTTCTCCCCTGGCAGGAACTGGGAGCAGGTGAGGACAACCATCTGCTATGCAAAGGCGAACGTGAAGATGGAGGGCTCGCACACCGGCCTGAACGCTGGAGAGGACGGCGCCACGCACCAGGCTCTTGAGGACATTGCGCTTGTCAGAAGCCTTCCGGACATGACTGTCATTTCCCCCTGCGACTACAATGAAACTTACAAAGCGGTTTTTGCGGCATGGAAAGCGCCAGGCCCCTTTTACATACGATGCACACGCGGCGCGCTGCCGACTTTCACCACGCAGCAGACCCCGTTTGAAGTTGGGAAAATAAACCTTTTAAACGAGGGAAGCGACATTGCGATAGTGGCTGCTGGCGACACTGTGCACGAATCGCTTATGGCTGCTGCTTCGCTTGAGAAAGAGGGCGTATCAGTTGCTGTTGCTGATATGCACACCCTTTCGCACCCGGATTCCCATGCGCTGGAAAAGCTTGCCAAAGAGTGCGGCACCATAATCACTGTGGAGGACCACCAGGTGAAAGGCGGGCTTGGAAGCGCTGTGTGCGAAACACTGGCTGATGTTCATCCTGCTCGCGTGCGAAGGCTGGGCATGAACATGAAGTTCGGCGAGTCGGGCACTGGCGCGCAGGTGATGAAGAAGTACGGGCTGGAGCGCGAAGGGATTGCAAAAGCTGTGAGGGAAGAAATTGCGCTGAAGAAAAAGTGAAATTCACGAGGTGTTTTTTATGAAGATTTTCCTGGACACTGCGGAAGTTGACAAGATAAAGAGGTTTGCTGCCCTTGGCGTGGTTGACGGGGTCACCACCAACCCAACCATAATACTCAAGTCTGGCAGGAAGCAGAAGGAAGTGATCCGGGAAATCTGCAAAATAGTGGATGGGCCTGTTTCTGTTGAGGGAGTGGAGGGGAAGGCCGAGGGGATGGTGAAGGATGGCGAGGAATACGCCTCCTGGGCTAAGAATGTCGTTGTGAAAGTGCCTATGACAGAGGAGGGCCTCAAGGCTGTGAGGATCCTTGCAAAAAAGGGAATCAAGACCAATGTAACTCTCGTTTTCTCACCTGCGCAGGCATTACTTGTAGCAAAGGCAGGCGCATACATCGTGTCTCCGTTCCTTGGAAGGCTGGACGACGTTGGAGAGGAAGGCATGGAATTGGTACGCCAGACTGTTGCGATTTACAAGAGTTACGGCTACAAGACGTCTGTGCTTGCTGCTTCAATCCGCTCGCCGCTGCACGTTGTCCAGGCTGCGCTTGCCGGGGCGGACATTTCAACAGTGCCAGCCGATGTGCTTGAAAAAATGTACAGGCACCCATTCACGGATGCTGGAATAAGGAAGTTCAAGGATGACTGGGAAAGCGCGAAAAAAATCAAGTGAATTCTTTCGGCCAGCGGAGCCGCAAGGCTACAGACGGACAAGAAAACGATCAGCCAGTGATTTCGGCTCACTGGCTGAAAAATCAGCACAGTGGCAACCAGAACCAAGCCAAGAATGACCCGCAGGGACTTTGGCGCTTCTTTCAGGCTCATTTTCCACGCCTCATGAATACCTGCCGACAATGGGCTTGGCGCCGTATTGTGTTGCTTGCACACCGTTTGGAGTAGTGTAAGTTATTTTTGCATCGAATTTGTAAAGCCCGCCCTTCCCTCCGGCAGGAAGGCCGCTCGCCTCCACTCGCTTTGTTTCCCCTGGCTGAAGCGCCACGGCCTCCTTGAACGCCTTGCCCGCTATTTCAATGCCGTTGATTGTGAGCGTGCCCGTGGCATCCGTATTTTGGAGGGTGAAGGAGCCGATTCCATCAGCAGAAACCGCATATTCCAGCATGGCAATAGGCCGAGCCTCGCCGCGCCAGTACGAGACAGAGTTGGACACCTGCGCATCCTGCTTCAGATCGCCGAATGATTGCGGAGCGCCTGTTCCGCCAGATGAGGGGTTGTATGAGAGATTGCAGCATCCGAAGAGAAAGGCTGCAGAAAAGGCGAGAGCGAGCAGGATTTTCCAGGCCATCCGACCACTAGTTCAGCTTCCGCAGGTGCATTTTTTAAAAGCGCCTTCGATATAGGCACATGAAATGCGCCAATCCTGTGAAAGCTGCCGCTGTCTTTGCAAAAGCGCTCGCAAAAATCAAGCCGGGCGCCTCTGAAACAAAGAAGGATATAGGGGCTGCAAATCACCTAATAAGAAAGCTGGAGGAGGTGGTTCCGGAAAATGTGGAAATAGGGCTTGCAGGCTCGCTTGCCAAGGGCACCAATCTGGCAGGCAAGAACGAGTTCGACATATTCGTCCTATTCCCGACCTCATACGCGCACAAGGAGATGGTGATGCTGGGCTTGCATTACGCAAGGCAGGCTTTCCATGGCATGAGGATGGAGAGCCGCTATGCCGAGCACCCTTATTTGCAGGTTTTCCACGGGGATTACCATGCTGACATTGTTCCTGCCTACAGGATAAGCCAGATTTCAGAGAGGGGCTCTTCGGTTGACCGCTCTCAGCTGCACACAGCTTACGTGAATTCCAAGCTGGACCAGAAAGGAAAGGATGAAGCAAGGCTG
>JAHFEN010000086.1 GCA_023248455.1 Microcaldota archaeon
GTTGGCAATACTACCAAGGCAGTTACCAAGGGATTCGCAATAAGCTCTGCTGCGGTCGCTGCAGTGGCGCTTTTCTCAACTTACTTTGAGAGCACTGGCCTGCAGTCCATCAACGTGGCTGCCCCGCTTGTGTTCGTGGGGCTCTTGATCGGCGGCGCGGTGCCTTTCATCTTCTCCTCGCTCACCATGAAGGCGGTGGGAAGGGCGGCAAACCTAGTAGTTGAGGAGGTGCGCAGGCAGTTTAGGGACCCGAGGATAATGAAGGGCACGAAGAAGCCCGACTATGCTGCGTGCGTGGACATTTCCACCAAGGCGGCGTTAAACTCGCTTGCATTGCCCGGGGCAATTGTTATACTGGTCCCTATTGTGATCGGCTATGCGCTTGGTCTTGAGTCGCTCGGAGGCTTCCTTGCTGGGGCCATAATGGCATCGCAGCTTATGGCAGTCTTCCAGGCAAACGCAGGAGGGGCATGGGACAATGCCAAGAAGTACATAGAGTCAGGCGCATTCGGGGGCAAGGGAAGCGACGCGCACAAGGCCGCGGTCGTCGGGGACACGGTGGGCGACCCTTTCAAGGACACATCTGGCCCAGCGCTCAACCCAATGATCAAGGTGCTGAACATTGTGTCGTTGCTTGTTGCAGCCGTGATTGCTGGCAAGAAGCTGGGCGCGATTTAGAAGGGCTGTCTTTCTTCTTTTTGTTTCCATTAAGAGCATTATCCACAGATATAGATACGCTTTTAAACTCTTTCTAACACACTTATAATTGGTGATCCTGTGGCAAAATTGATATCTCAAGTTGCGCCAACCAAACTGACAGATACGGCAGTCGGGAATCTGCCTTCGGCCATGCGAGCTGCCATCAATGATGCAAAAAAAGTGGATCATCGGGTTGCCGTGAAAGCGCTTCTGGAAGACCTGTCAAATGCAGATGGGCTGCCTAGAGAATTGAAGCGAGTAGAAACGAGCGGGAATATGCTTGGCAGCAACTTGACACTGTTTTTCAAAACGAATAGTTCGCCGGCAAGTTCATTCGATAATATCACCTTGCCAGTCATGAACGGGGTGCAAAGCGGCCTATTCAAAACTATTGTAACGTCCCTTAGCAATGCAGTGAATTATCTCACTTCTTCTGGCGAAGATCCGATTAGAGTTGTTCTAGCCAAGGTAGACTTCTATATGGCTTCTGCAGCGGATGGCAGGTACACTGATGAAGGAATAGTTGTTGCCAGGATACTTTCAGTGGCGAGTGACCAGGAATTCGAAAAATGGCCATCTGGGGTTAAGGGAGCGTACGAACTCATGAAACAGAGCATGGCAACTACTGTAAAAGACGAGCTTGCAGCCGCTCTGACACAGGATATACTCGTCCTGAGCACAAACAAAAAATATGATAATGGAGCTGCGGCAGTGGTGCAGTTATTGGAAGGGTTGGAATTCAAGAACGTTGCCCAATCAGTAGTAAACCCAGAGGATGCTTCTCCAGAACGGCACTTTGATGAGCTCAAACAGAAAATCCATACGCTTGAATTGTTGGTGAGCCAGCTCAAGGGAGAGCCAAGTAGCTAAAGAAGAATTGTATGTTTTGAACAGCGTTTCCTTAAGCCTTTATCCTCTTCTGTATTTTTTCGGATTCGAGCTCGCGCAGTGCATCGGCTGCAACCCATTTTGCAGAAGATGAGTCCATCCCGGAAATCCGCTTCGCGACCTCTATGGCTTCCCGGTTAAGCCTCATGCTGCGCTTGCCTATTTGCCGCAATGCCCAGTTCACGGCTTTTTTCACGTAATTGCGCTCATCAGTTGCTCCTCGCATTATGAGCGGGAAGAATTTCTCGAATGCCGCTGCGTTCGCCCTTTTGTCATGCACTGCAAGGCAGGCCATGAGAGCGTAGCCTGCGCGCTTGATGTACTCCTCTTTCCTGTGGGACCATTCCACTGCCTTCCTGTGCGCAAACTCGGTCCTGTCAAAAAGATTGCTGCAAACCTGGTCGCAAAGGTCCCAGGAGTCAAAATCATCCACCCAATCCTCCATCTGCCTCTCGGTCACCTTGAGCGGGTCGTCTATGTAGGCCGCAAGAATGCGCGCCTCGTGTATCTGAGAATTCCATAGGTCAGATGCCAGGTGGTGGTGTGCGCCTATGTTCTTTGCAAGGGCGCGGAGATGGGGTATGCTGACTCCAACCGCCCTCCTGGTGTTTATGCCGAACTTGGCCATGCTTTCGAGGTTGCGGGGGTTGCCCTTGTGCTTCAAGTGCGAGACTAGCTGCGAAGCTTTCATCCAAGAAGAGTGAATGAAAAGGAATATAAGGGGGATTCGGCAGAATTAACACATGGCATTCTCAGGAGAAGTGCAACTCAAGGCAAAGGAAGAGAACACGTGGCAAAAGGAATCCCCGATTTTGGATCTGGAACGGATGAACAAGGATACCGTTGCCCAGGCAAAAACCGTGCTTGGCGGATTCGTGAACCAGAAGCCTGTCAAAGATTTCCTAAAAACAAAGAAAGACAGCAAATTCTTTTCCATCATAAAGGATCTTAGCCCTAAGACAGTAACGGAAGTGGTCGTGGCAAGCGGAGCAAAAACGGAAGCATATTCAGTGGCAGTAAAGACAATAGATGGTCCAAGGACATTGACGCTTGCAGTTGATGATGTTGAACGGCTTTCCCTTTCAATGAGGAAGGGCGGAAAGGACGTCGTCCAGGAAATGCTGGTCTACAAGAAGGGCGAGATAGACTACCAGAAGGCGTGAGGCGTTTGCTATGGGGGACGCAGAACTCCAGAAAAAGGAAACACTTGGCGTGCATAATCTTCGGCTCGTGCTAAAGCATTCTTATGCTGGCTTTTGCGAGGCTCTGGCAAATCACCGGCCCGACCTTGTCGAAGGCGCTCAAGAGAATCTGTTCACTAAAAAGAAAGGCAGATAGCTATGGTGTCTGAGAAATTCCCGAACCAGGATTCCATTCCTTGGGACAAGATAAAGGAGGTCCGTGTTTCAAAGGATGGGGAAACGTTCAGCTTCGAATTTGATATTTACGGCAGGAAGCGCAAGATGACCATTGCCATCGGCCCGAATACCAGTTCCTATACGCTTAGCAAGGAAGATGGAACACCAATCTTGCACGCAGACCAAAAAGGGACCGAGATTTCAGTCATTGACTTTGCGGCCAGCCCGACCAAGCTTCCTGGCTGGGTGAAGGGATTGCAGAAAAAGCCAAAGCACAGCTGAAACTCGCCCTGTTTTTTGCCATTGCAGCACTGAAGAACCAGCCCCACTTCTATAAATATCTGCGCCCTGAAGGGCGCAGTTTTCCTACATGAAGGAAATCAGACTCATTTGGTCAAACGTCTTTTCCACCTCCACAATTGAAGTGGAAAGCTCTTTGCTTCTGTGTTCCGTTATGTACCTGTAAATTGTGTCAGTACCTACGTTGCTCACAGACCTGTAGAAGCTGCCCCTGCTCCAGAAGTGCCCCTTTCTGAACATATTCCTGAATGATGGACAGGCTGCAAAAATCGCCTTTGAACTCCTGCCTTTGAAGAGGTTGATGGCTACCGACGGTCCAAAAGTTCCTGGCAGATTTACAAACATGTGCAAGTGGTCAAGAGAGATTTCCATTGCAAAAATCTGAATGCCATAGACTTTTGCCGTCTCCAGCAGGCTTTCAGTCAGAACTGGTCGCAGTATGTTTCCACCCAAAACATCGCGCCGGTATTTGGGGCACCACTCAAGGTGAAAGGCATTTATTCCTACGCTGTGGCTTCTTCTCACAAAGTTTTCACTAGTCATGGTCTCGGTCTCCAGCGGCGGTATCAATGAGGCGGCGTGCAGCGCCGCCGCGCCGCTGAGAGAACTGTTTTTCTTGAAGATAAAGAATCTATGCGAGCTGTATCCACCGCCTGAAGGCGGCAAGCTCGCTTCGCTCGTGGATTTAGCTCGCAGGTATTATCTTAAAAAACGGATTTCTCACATGGATTTCAAAATCTTGATCCTGTCATCAATTGGCGGGTGGGTCGAGAAAAGCTGGCCCACGGAGAGGGGGTTGGCAAAGTAAAGCGATGCGGTCGCGTCGTTCGCGTGCTGCACCTGCGAGCCCACCTTCTTTATCTTCTCAAGCGCGGATGCAAGCCCTGCCGGATAGCGGGTGAGCTGCGCGCCGGATGCATCCGCAAGGTATTCCCTTTGGCGCGAAATGGCGAGGCGCACCAGCTGCGCCGCTATGGGCGCAACCACAAGTATGGCAAGCCCGAGAAGTATCATCAGCCCGCCGCCTCGGTCGTCCCTGCTCCCCCCGCGCCTTCCCCAGAACATCTGCCTTATGCCGATGTCGGAAAGGATCGCAATCAGGCCTATCATTACCACCGCAATCGTTGCCATCCTGGAGTCATAGTTCCGGATGTGCGAGAGCTCGTGCGCAGCCACGCCCTCAAGCTCGGTGCGGTTCATGGTGCTGAGCAGCCCAGTGGTGAATACAACCGATGCCTTTTGGGGCGAGGTCCCAGTTGCAAATGCATTCGGAGCAGGGTCGTCGATTACATATATTTTCGGCGCTGGAATGGCTGCTGCAATGGAAAGCCCCTCCACCACGT
>JAHFEN010000087.1:0-4105 GCA_023248455.1 Microcaldota archaeon
AGCAGAAGCACTGACAGGAAGACCAGGAATTTGCCTTTCATGAAGCCACCTCTTTAGAGATTATTTGTGCTTTGGCACAGTTAATACGCGTTTCTACTGGAAAATCAGTCAATGCTGGATAGGACGACTTTTCTCAGCTCCACAGGCTCCCAGCCCTCAAGCGCCTTGATGGCAAAGTCTAGCTTGCCCTCCGAGTCGGAGTGTATTTCAAAGAGCGGGTCGCCCTTTGAGACTTTGTCCCCCCTCTCGCACAGGAGAAGCAGCCCTGCGGCCTTGTCATTGGGCGCGCCTGCGGCGCGCGCCACTTTTGAAATCATCTTGTTGTCTATGTGGAAAATCCTGCCATTCTCCCTTGCGTAGACTGTGTGCTTGTACTTTGCAACAGGAATGTCATCGACGTTCACGTTCTGGTGCCCGCCCTGCAGCTCCACAATTTCGCGGAATTTTGCCAATGCCTTGCCGGAAGTTACGAGCTTTTCGGCAACAGAAAAGCCTGAGCCCTTTTTCACCTTGCCGGAAAGCTCAAGAAGGGCGCCTGAGAGCTGGCAGGACTTGTCTTTCAGGTCGGACGGGCCTTCGCCTGAAAGCACTGAGAGCACGTCTCGGCACTCAAGCGCAGGCCCTATCCCTTTGCCCACAGGCTCGCTTCCGTCTGTCACCAGCACCTCGATTTTCATGGAGAGGCGCTTGCCTATTGAAATGAAATCCCGCCCAAGCTCGGCAGCCTCCTTCTGGTCAGAAATTTTCGCCCCCCTGCCGATCGGTATGTCGATGATCACGTTTTCCGCGCCCACGCTTTTCTTTTTCGCGAGGATGCTTGCAAGGAGCACGCCTTTCGGGTCAAGTGAAAGCGGGTTCCTGATTTTGATGAGCTTGTCATCCGCGGAAGCGAGCCTGAGCGCCCCTCCCCAGACCACGCAGCCGCGGCTTTTCAGCACTATTTCGCGCATCTCGTCTATTTCGAACGAGACATTTGCAAGCACTTCCATGGTGTCCGCAGTGCCTGCTGCAGAGGTAATCGAGCGACTGGATGTTTTTGGTATGTAAAGCCCGGCAGCAGCTATGATAGGGACAATTACCATTGTGGTGCGGTTGCCTGCCACTCCGCCCACGCAGTGCTTGTCGCAAATGGGGCGCCTTCCAAGCTGCAGCGTCTGCCCTGTGCCAACCACGCTTTCCGTGAGACCGACAACCTCGTCCTCGCTCATTCCGCGGATGTAGATGGAAGTTATGAAGGACGCAAGTTCCGCCTCTGAGAGCCGGTTCTCCATGAGCTCGCGCATGACTGTGTCTATTTCGCGCTGCGACAGGGTCTTGCCGTCCATCTTCTTTTTTATGAACTCGATAGATGCCGGCCGCTGCATGTGCACTATTTCGATTTGCGCACCGTCGGAGACGCCCAATTCGCTTGCCACTTCTGAAAAGAGGACTATCTCCCCCCTGCCCACGATGTCGGATGAAACGTCTATTATTGCGACTGTCTCTTTTTTCGGTGTCTTGAGGATCACGCGGTGGGAAGTGTAAAGGTCGTTCTCGTGCGCCTCTGTTTCGTTGAGCACCACTATCTTGCCGCCTGCAGTGATGTCAAAGCATTTTGCCTTGGAGAAGTATTTCTTGTAGTCCCAGACCCTGTCTTTGGGCGCGAGGATTTCCGTCCCTACCTTTATCTCCTTGGTCATGGGCAGGTGTAATATTGTGAAATTTAAAAAGAGTGGTGGGAGCTTCCGCTAGTTATTTGATATGTTGTGCAATCGGGTGCGAGCAGCTTGGAAGGCAAACGCCCCGAACGTGCGTCCGCTGATTTTTGTTATGTTGTGTCAGCAGCAACGCGCATTCCCGCGGAGACCGCAGTACAAGCAACGTCGTGCGAGAGCTTAACTTCCGAGTTCGGAATGGGTTCGGGTGTTTCCCCTCGCCTATGACCGCTGACAGGCAGTATGTAATGGGAAGTGTTTTTATTGGTTTGCCTACTCCTGAACAGGCGATTCAAGCAACTCGTTTGCCCTGACCCCAAGCTCGAGTGCTAGCTCCCTGAAGCTCGCCGCAAAGTTGGTGCCAGGGAATATCACCGATAGCTTGGAAGCCATCCTGGATGCTGAATCGAAATTGCCCGCGGCGCCTTTTTTATCATGCCCTACGATGCTTTCGCCTGCGTTTGCATGCTGGCGTAGTAACTTCATCAGATTGGCAATTTTTTTATCTGTTCCATCAGGCACAGCACTTTGCGCTAATTGGTAGTTTGTTACGAATAATCCGAACAGGTTTAGTTTCTTTTGAGAGTCCTCGCACATTGATGCTGCCACTGCCTGGCACTCGGCCGCCCTGGCAAAAAGCCGCCTGCTTTTTTTCAGGTCATCTTCACTGCCAAATCCTTTTCTTCTCAATAAGTCGATGGAGGTTGCCTGCGCTGCAAGGCCATCAGCGCGGTGAGAAAGATAATCGGCTACTTCGTTGGCTGCCGCCTTCTCTCCGATGTCCCCTTTGTCAATTACGTGCATGACACCATATAGTTTGACGAAAAACCTGTTGGCAGACCATTTTGGGAACTGGTCGCGCGCATGCTTTACCGGCGAAAGTCTTGGGGGCTTTGAAACTTCGGAATTCATGTTCGTTCCTTCCCCACAAAGGGCAGGCATTTTCAGATAGGAACAATATTTAACACTTCTGAAATGCAACTGAAAGGATTTAAAGGCAGGCAACGAAATTGGGGCATGAAAATCGCCATGTTCACCGATTCCTACCTTCCGAACATCGACGGCGTGGTCTCCTCCATCCTGGCTTTCAAGGCAGGGCTTGAGAAAAAGGGGCACATGATGTATGTGTTTGCCCCTGATGCCGAAGGGCAGCAGAAGGACCCTGCGGTCTTCCGCTACAAGTCGATAAAATTCCCTCCCTATCCGCAGTACAAGGCGGCAATATTTCCCTACGTGGGGGCGGACATCGCAAAAAAGACCGGAGTGCAGGTGGTGCACTGCAAGGCAATGGTGAGCATGGCGCTCTCCGCAGTGAATTTCGCCTCGCGCGCAAAGCTTCCCTCAATTGCCTCGCTCGAAACCATGATTCCTGACGGCGTTCACTATATAATCAAGAACAGGGGCGCGCAGCAGGCGGGAAAGAGGCTGGCGTGGGAATACCTCAAATGGCTCTACTCTTCCTTCGACGCAGTGACCGCCCCTTCCAGGCACACGCAAATACTTATGGCTGAAAACAGCATAGAGTCAACGGTCCTGCCCTCGCCGGTTGACACCTCCTTTTTCAAGCCCAACAAGAACGGCGAGGCAATAAAGCGCGAGCTTGGGCTTTCAGGGAAAAGCGTGGTGCTTGCTGTTGGCAGGATTGTGCAGGAGAAAAACTACTCGCTCATAGTAAAGGCTGCTGCTGAAATGCGCGATAAGGGCGTCGCTTTCCTTATTGTGGGGAGGGGGCCTTACCTTGGCGAGCTGCAGCAGGAGATTGCAAAAGCCGGAGTGGAAAACCGCATGCGTGTGGTCAGCTCGGTGTTCGGCCGGAAAAAGCTCGTGGACATATACAATGCAGGCGACGCGTTCGTTTTCGCCTCGCCTTTTGAAACGCAGGGGCTGGTGCAGCTTGAGGCAATGGCCTGCGGGACTCCGGCTTGCATATTGAGGGACACTGCGCCTGCCGAAGCCATACGTGAGGGGGAAAACGGCGAGCTTTTCTCCGACGACCCCAGGGATTGCGCAGAGAAGCTGCTGAAGTGCATTGAAAAGAAGAGGAAATACTCCCCTGCCGCAAGGAAAACCGTGATTGAGGACTATTCTGTGCCTGCGCTTTGCAGCAAGCTTGCGGAAAAGTACGGCCAATTGCTGGAATGACGGGATTGCGGGCGCAGCACCCTGATGCGGCAGTCTCCTTTTCCCTTTGGATTGCACGAGGTACAAACGCTTATAAGTACTCTTTGCGAATGCAGAGCCGTGAGAATATGGTAAACTTCAAGTATTTTGCTTACGGTTCGGCAGGTCTTGCGATGATTGGGGCAATGGGATCCTTCCTTTCAGGCGAGAACCCGATATTCAAGTTCGGCTCCGCGCTCTTCTGCCTGGTGGGCGCGATAGGGGCGGTGGCATTCTACAAGTTCGGCTAC
>JAHFEN010000087.1:4115-4583 GCA_023248455.1 Microcaldota archaeon
AGATAATGGAGGGCGGCTACGAGGTGCCGCCCTCAAACGACGTCGTGCTCAAGAATGTGGGCGGCGTCTACTACGCCTCCAAGTACCTTGGCGTCAGGATATACGAATCCGCTTCCGAAAAGTCAATGGACGAGAACATCGTTTATTCTGAGTATTTCGAGCGGGCCGTCTCAACTGTGAAATACGTCACCAAATTCGCAATGATGGTCTACATGAAGGACATATCGGACCACAGGAGCCGCATTGAAACCAAGCATGCAGAGGCGCAGCTCCGTTTGGCGCGGGAGAGGGACAAGCCCGAGCCCGACGTTCTCAAGCTTGACAGGTACGAAAAGGAAGTGGCAATGTGGGAGAGCCAGATAAACAAGCTCACGCGCGGCATCAAGCCAATGGGCCTGGTTTCCTACATCATGACAACGGCCGTGGGGGTGAGCAAGGAGGCTGCAATTGCGGCTGCGAACGCGCAGG
>JAHFEN010000088.1 GCA_023248455.1 Microcaldota archaeon
GCAGGTTCATCCCGGGCATACTAACCAACGTTTCGCGCTCCGACTTCGTGGAGCCCAAGCTGCTTGTGATATGCGACCCCAAGGGCGAGCACCAGGCGGTCGTGGAGGCTGGCAAGATGGGAATACCCACCATCGGGCTTTGCGACACCGACAATTCCACGGGTTTCATTGACTGGGTGGTGCCCTGCAACAACAAGGGCCGCCGCTCGCTTGCGCTCATATTCTACCTGCTCACGCGCGAATACATGATGGGCAGGAACAAGATCGCCTCATACGATGAGTTTACCACGCAGCTTGCGGTATTCGAGGCTGACCAGCCCGAGGACGGCGCTGCTCCTGCCCCCACAGCGGCTCCGGCGCCTGAATCACTGCAGGCAGCCGAACAGGCTGAGGAGCCCGCAGCAGAACCAGGGTCAGAGCACAAGGAGCGGAAGCACGAGGCGCCTGCTCACGAGCACAAAGGAGGCGCGGAGCACGCGCACAATAAAAAGGATGAACCACCTGTGCACGAGAAAAAAGAGGAGCATCCCGCGCAAAAGAAGGTGCCAGGAGAGCACAAGCACGAAAAGAAGGAGTGAACTGTGCAATCGCATCGCTTTAAAACTCTAATCCTGTTATACGAATTATGCGTTTTCTTGACAGGACCTCTCAAAACAAAACTTGGGGCCGAATAATAGATGCCGCGGCTGTCTTATTCTTCGCATTTTTCGTGGTCGGGCCGCTCTTTTTCATTTTAACCAGCCTCGGGCAGTTCAAGTTCTCCGAAACCATGCTTTCCGCTCTCCTCACCTCATTCGAGGTCGCGTTTGTAGTCACCGCCATAGACCTCCTTTTCGGAATACCGCTTGCCTGGCTCATGAGCAGGAAGAAATTCCCTGCGCTTCCCCTTGTTGACGCAATCATCGACTTGCCCCTTATAATCCCCACGAGCTCCCTTGGATTGTCCATAGCCCTTTTCTGGGGAGCACAGGGGCTGGGGCTCATCAACCCAGGGCTGGGGCTCATAATCGTGCTGCATATTGCATTCACATTTTCCTATGTGGTGCGCACAGTGCAGGCGGCAATAATGGAGATCGACCCGGATTTAGACCGTGCCGCAGGGACGCTTGGCGCCTCGCCCCTTCTCTCATTCCGCTCGATTTGGATGCCGCTCTTCCGGGCAGGCGTCATATCCGGGGCAATACTGGCATTCACCCGCTCGCTTGGCGAGACAGGCGCCACCATGATAGTCGCTGGGGCGCAGAAGACCGTGCCCATTCTCACAGTATATTTCAAGAACTCAACCCCTCCTGACACCAACTCCGCAATTTCAATTTCCATAATATCCCTTGTTCTTTCTGCAGCCCTCTTCTTCCTGGTGCAGCGAAGCGCGGTCATGCGCAGGTACAGCCTCGGGCGAGTTTATGCGAACGCTGAAAAGAAGCTGAGCAACTTCGGCTGGTGCTTAGATTCCGCAGTCCTGTTGTTCCTATTCATAATAGTGCTGGTCCCCTCATTCTATTTCCTAAAATTCACGGACCTTGATTTTTTCAACATCCGGGCGCTGGATGCTATCATAGTCTCGTTCGGTGTTGCCCTTGCAGCCACAGCAGCATCCGTGGTTTTCGGCTTCCCGCTTGCGCTTTTCATTGCATCGAAAAACAGGGCAAGCGGGGTCATCAAGCTCCTGGTGGAGATGAGCATGCTGATGCCCACTGTAACAATTGGCCTGTCGCTTTCGCTTTTCTGGGCAGGCAAGCTGGATGAGATTTTCGTGCTTATATTAGCGCACATTGCCATGATCTTTTCGTTCTTCGTGAGCCCGGTTGCAGAAATACTTTCCGACATGGACAAGAGCCTCATTGAGGTCGCCCGCTCGCTTGGCGCCAGGCCGTTCTACGCCTTCCGCACCGTGGTCCTTCCCATAGTGAAGCCAACGGTAATCGCAGGCCTGGTTGTGGCATTCATGCGGAGCGTGAGCGAAACAGGGGGCACACTGGCAGTGTCAAAGAGCATAATCACAGTTCCGCTGCTGATAGTGAATCTGACAAAGGAAAACCTGCCTGGAGCCGCAGCATCTGCAGCTGCGCTCCTTCTAGCAATCTCGCTTTTGCTTGTGTTCGTGCTTCGAATGAGCCAGAGGAAAAAATGGTGATCGCATGCCGCATATAAAAGTGAAAGGAGTTTCGAAATACTATGGAAGGGTAAAGGCGCTGCAGAAGGTCGACCTGGATATTTCGGACAAGGAGTACGTGGTGCTCCTTGGCCCCTCGGGCTGCGGCAAGACCACCCTGCTAAAGATAATCGCAGGCATCGAATATCCCTCCGAAGGCGCGGTGGCAATCGGAAGCAAAGACGTCACAGCCATTCCGCCCGAGGACAGGGACATCGGCTTCCTTTTCCAGAACTACGCGCTCTTTCCCCACATGACCGTGCTTGACAATACTTCGTACGGCATGATTGCGCGCGGCGAGCGCGCGGAAAAGTCGCAGAGGAAAGCCCTCGAAATGCTAAGGCTGGTGCGCCTTGAAGGCAGGAATGACGCGTTCCCGCGCCAGCTCTCAGGCGGGATGCAACAAAGGCTGGCAATGGCGCGCGCGCTTGCCACAGGATCCAAGATACTTTTCCTTGACGAGCCCATGAATGCGCTTGATGCCTACATCCGCATGCAGCTCCGGGTCGAGCTGCGCCTGCTATGCAAGAAGATGGGGCTCACGGCCATACACGTCACTCACGATCAGGAAGAGGCCATGGCGCTTGCAGACAAGATAGTGATAATGAAGGGGGGGAGGATACAGCAGGTAGGCAGCCCCAAGGATGTATACATGCACCCTGCAAACCCGTTCGTAGCCGGTTTTTTGGGAGAGGCGAACTTCCTGCGTGTGAAGTTCGAGCGCGGAAGGGCAAGCCTCCTGGGCCAGGAGGTGCGCGCCAAGTTTTCAGGGGAATATGTTGCCGTGCTTCGCCCCGAGCACCTCTGCCTTGGGAACGGCGGAGTGGATGTGGAAATAGTCAACACAAGGCTCCTTGGGCCATTCTTCAGGTACGAAGTCGATTACCATGGCTTGCGCCTGGTGGTAAGGGCAACTCATGCAAAAGACAAGGCAACGCACCTCACATTCAAGCCAAAGGACATTATCTTCTTCAAGGAGCCGCAGGAAGGCCTGGAAAAAGCCATCTCAATCGATTAGCCAACGCTGCAAAGATGTACCTATTGCCCGAACGAGGAGTCGCAGCTGCCCCTGTCTGGGCTCGAGGGCGCGATGAAGCCGCAAAGCGTCCTGTTCGCGGTTGCAATAGCCGCCTTGTAGAAGCACTTGTCCTTCCAGACATTGTCATCCACAAACTGGCAGTCTGAGGGCACTGGCCCCCTGAGAGTCTGCACGCCTTTCGCGTAGCAGTCCCTGCGCTGCGAGTCCACGGAGAGCGGGTTGCAAAGAGAGGGCATGCTGTTTGAGGCAGCCGCATTGTAGTAGCAGCTTATCCTGTTGAGCGATTCGGTTATTTTCGCGCAGGCGCCAGTATTCGAAGTGCGCAAGGCATATTCAGAGTAGCACCAGTACCTCGAAGTGCCGCTCCCAATCGAAAACTCCGGCTCCACGCTGGCGCAGATGGAGCTCTGCTTGCCCTTGACTGCAAAATAGAGGTAGCACCTGTTGCTGTAGTCGCTTCCAGAAGTGGCAAGGCCGCATCCTTCCAGGATGCCTAGCTTTTCCGCAGCCATCTCGATGCAGTAGTCCTGCACAGGGGCAAGCTGGGCCATCTTGCATTCGCCTACGTCTTTTTTCACGACCGCAATGCAGGCGTATTTTGAAGCAGCCGATTGAATCAGGTTGCACGCATTGGCATCGCTCCGGTTCACAGCGTACTGCGCGAAGCATGAGTCGCCAGTGCAGAAATTATAATCGTTCTTTTCAAGGGCAATGCAAAGCGCCCGCTGGTCAGGGTCAAGCACAAGCTGGCAGGGCGGCACCACCTGCTTGAGGCAGGTTGCGCGCGCGTCAACATTGTCAATAAGGCCGCATATGCTTTCAGATTCGCTGGAGTTGATCCTCTTCGCGTTCGTTGTCAGGCACACCGAGCGCAATTCTGCATCGGTTATCCTCTTGCAGATGCTCAGGTTGTCATAGGCAAAGGCAGAATAGCAGGAGTCCATGGTGCCGACCGAATATATGTTCCTGCATATCTCAGGGTCGGATTTGCTCCTTGCAAGCGCCGCAAAGCAGTCGTCCTTCTGGACTATGTTGCCGCTGCTGCAGGGTTGCGCTGTCACAGTGACATTTTCCGAAGGAGGGGCTACCACTGGAGGCTCCTGCACAGAAGACCCACCGCGCTGGGCTGTGCAGCCGAAAGCAAAAACCAGGAGCAATGACAGTGCAAGCGCAATGGATCTCATGCAGTCACCTCTCCTACTTCGGATGCAGTGTTTTTAACGCTTACTTGCCTGAACTATCCGCGGAGATGGCAGAGCCTGGTCAAATGCGCGAGGCTTAGGACCTCGTGCCCTAGTGGCTGCGGGGGTTCGTGCGGAAAACCCCATTGTTTTCCAGAAAGTGGGTTTCCCTGCTTCCTCCCAAGAAATACT
>JAHFEN010000089.1 GCA_023248455.1 Microcaldota archaeon
TGAAGGTGGGAAGGCACTGGTTATTCTGCGGCCGCCCAGCACATCGAGCTCGGCAGGAAAGCCTGGTGGCAAAGAGCAAGGCACACAAGTGGAGATGGGCGGCGAAGACCAGCCGCGCTCTGCCCGAGAGCGGCTGATTCGATTGCTTGAGGAAAAGAAAAGGCAAAACCCCCAGCCTCAGGGGGTGGAAGGAGGGCAGCAGCCTCAGCCAACTGTGAATTACAGGCGCAGCCCTGAGCCAGTTGAGGGGGAATCAAAGCATGCGCCCCAGTACCAGCCAGGAAAGACCCGAATACTTCCCGGGGGAATTTCAGTGCAGCAGCAGGGGCAGATGAGGACTTACGTGCCGCCTGCCCGCCAGAAGATTATTCCGAATATACGAGCAGTGAAAAATGACACGAGAAATGAGGATGAGGCTGAGCCTGCCGGGGAAGCAATGCAGCCTTCAAGTGGCAAAACACGCGTGGCAATGCCCGCAGTGTCACTTGTGCCTAAGAAGCTAGCTGCAAAGCCTGCGCCAAAAGAAGCGCCAGATTTGCAAATAGGGGATGAGGCTGAGGATGAATCGGCGCCAAAGCCATCCGCAATGGCCAAGCCTGCGCAAAGGGAGGGAGAAGACAATGATGCCGGGCGAAAGATGGCGCAATCAAAGGGCCGCGACCTCAGTAGCGAGGCTGTTCTGCCCCCTGAGGAAGAGGACATTGAAGTCCCCAGGCCCGATTCTGCCGAGGAAGGGGCGCCGCAGCCGGACCAGTACGAGCAGGCAAAGGAGGATTTCAGGCGCAAGATAGAGGATGGGGAAGTGAAGCAGAATGCAAAGGCAGAGGCCGAGGAGCTTCTCGAGCAGTATGCAAGGGAGAACCTGGTCTGGCTCTATGAAATATACAAGATGGGCGGCATTTCCCGCGAGGACTTCCTGCAGAAGGTGCGCGAGAAGACTTCAGAGTCAGGTGCCCCAGCTGGGCAGCTCGAGGCGCCAGCAAACCCGGCGCTTGCTGCTATTGGCAAGGAAATAGAAAAGAAGAATAAGAAGTAGCGCGTATCTGATCCACTGATTCATATCTGGGTGTTTTTATGGCGGGGGCGGCAATGCCAGCGGTTGCGGAAGGCAGCAGGCGAAAGGCAACGGCACCTCAGCCCCTGGTGGCCTCGCCTCTGCGCGATTTGGAGGGGCCTCGCGACCCTGCGCAGTTCAGCGGTTTCATGAACAGCATTGCCTCCCACTTTCCGCATGTGAAGAGGGCTCTTCTCCAGGCTGATATGCGATACACGCCCGCGGGCTTTGTGAAGTCCTGCTTTGCCAATGCAGCGTTGATTGCCGCATTGCTTGGCATGCTGACCTGGGCACTAATGAGGGAAAATGCACAGGCTGTTTTCTGGGTAGCCGGGCTTGTGCCAGTTTACTACTCAGGCGCGTTTGTTTACTGCATGTACTATCCAGTTGTGAAGGCGAAGATACGCGCAAGGGACATAGACCAGGAGCTGGTGTTCGCAGGAAGGCACCTGCTGATCGAGCTTCAGAGCGGCGTTCCCCTGTTCGATTCGCTTCTGGGCGTGACCCGCGACTATGGCGAGGTTTCAGCAGAGTTCAACAAGGTCGTGGAGAAAGTGACTCTTGGCATGCCGCTCGGAATGGCGCTCCACGATGTTGCGGAAGGAAACCCCTCGCAGTTCTTCAGGCGCATGGTTCTGCAAATGGCAAACTCAATTGCATCTGGATCGGACGTGTCAGCCGCGCTCGAATCTTCGCTTGAGCAGATTTCCCGCGAGCAGGTCATTGCCATCAAGGCATACGGCCAGAAGCTCAACCCGCTGATAATGTTCTTCATGATTTTCGGCATAATCATGCCATCGCTCGGAGTGGCTTTCATGATAATACTTTCGTCCTTCCTGGGCGGCACCGGCCTTTCGTTCGGGTCATCCGCACTTTTCGGTGTGATGGTCGCGGTCGCCATGGTGCAGTTCATATTCATGACATTGGTGGAGTCCTCCAGGCCCAAGTTCAACATTGGATGAAGCTGGTGTGTTCATGGCAAAATTCTACGAGGTGATCGGGCGGCTGTTCTCCAGGGCGCAGATGAAAAAATTGGGCGGCCTTCTCGAGTCATCTGGCATGGACGTGGTGCCCGAGGGCTTTGCGGGCTTCATTGTCGTAGTCTGCACAATGGCAACGATTCTTGCCTATTTTCTGTCCATAGTGGCCGAGCCTGTGCGCGGGCTCCTGTTCAAGCTCTCCATGTTCGTGTCCTCTGATGCCACGGTTTCCTCGCTTTGGTTCTTCACAGGGGTTTCCCTGGCTGCGCTGTCAGTTGGCGTCACTGCCGCTATAATGCTCGTGGCATATGTCGCTTTGCTCCTGAAGGCTGATTCCAGGCGCAGGCGCGTGGAAGAGGTGCTGCCTGATTTCCTCTCCCTTTCAGCCTCGAACGTGCGCGCAGGCATGACAATCGACCAGGCAATGTGGTACGCCGCAAAGCCGGAGTTCGGCATACTCTCTGAGGAGGTCGCAACGCTGGCAAAGAGGGCGTTCGGGGGCGTGCCCTTCAACACCGCAATCGACTACCTTGCCGACCGCTTCAATTCCAAGTCCATCAGGCGGGCAGTCGCGCTCATAAAGCAGGGCATTGCGTCAGGGGGGCAGCTCGCAGACATACTCGAGCGCACCGCGGAGGATCAGCGCCAGATGCAGCTCCTCCAGAAGGAAATCGCAGCCTCGCTTCTCATGTACGTGCTCTTCATAGTCTTCGCAAGCGCGCTTGGCGCCCCGTTCCTGTTCTCGATATCCGGCAAGCTGGTTGCAATACTGGAGTCTGTCCTCTCCCGTCTTCCCTCGGAGTCCGAACTTTCTGCAAGCGGAGGATTGGGGATGCCGCTTGCAATGGGCGGAAAGCCAGGGATTTCCTCATCGGAATTCATGATATTCACGATAATCTTCTCCACAATCACGGCAATATTCTGCTCGCTAATCATAGGGGTGATTTACCGGGGCAACAAGCGCGAGGGCATCCCCTACATACCTTTCATGATTGGCTGCACGCTCCTGGTGTATTTTATTGTCAGCGCGCTATTAGGGGCTTTGCTGTCCAGTATATATGTTTAGCGCGGGAAAGCCTATTGCATTCACTGGGGTGGTTCTGTTGGAGAAGGAAAAACTGGGCAAAGAAACGCATGGCCAAGATGCCATTGGAGCGGCCTTGGAAAAAGCGGCCGCTGCTGGCAGCTTGAAGGGCCAAGCTGCCATTGAGTGGAGCTGCGGCCGTTGCGGTGCTGCGCCCCGCTTCGCGCCAAACGCCTCGCGTTTGTCGCCCACTGCCTGCACCCCGTCCATGCTTGGCCAGGCTGCGATTGAGAGGACTCCGTCCTCTGCTGGCGCCTTCTCCCATGGACAAGCCGCCATGGAATACCTAATGACTTACGGCTGGGCCCTCCTGGTCATAGCGGTGGTCATCTCCATGCTCGTGCTCATCAACCCATTCGCCCCGCCCCAGGGCTGCAGGTTTGACGACATAGGATTCACATGCGACCCCCCTGCCTTTGCGGACGTGGCAAACAACGTGGTCCTGTACTTGAACATATACAACGCGAACAACAACAATATCCGCATTTTCGCACTAAATTGCACTGCCGATAAGACGTCTCAGCCGCCCGATATCGCAATCCCCACAGCCTTCACGCTGGTGCCAAGGCAGGCAAACTACACGGTGTTGGCCTGGCCCTGCTACAGGAACGGCCTGCCCATGGGCTCCCTCTCTCCAGGCTCGGACTTCTCGGGCAAGCTCTGGGTTTACTACAAGAACGAGGAGGATCCTGGCAGCTACCCGATTCGCGTGGTTTCGGCCATCATCTCGGGCAAAGTATCAAGATAAGCCGGTTTTTTTATTTCACAACATCAGATTTTTGGTGGGGCGATTGAAAAACCTGAAAGCAACGCTTGCTGTGCTAGCAGCCCTTCTTGCGCTGCCGCTCCTCGCGTTCACCTATTTTAATGTTTGGGGCTCTGTGCTCTCCGACCCGCAGACTCCATTCTTGCCGTATTTCGTGCTCCGCTCGGTCATGCGCATGCTTATTTCCTATTTCTTCGTGGTGATATTCGGGGTTGTTTACGGCATCACAGCCGGGCTCTACCGCACTGCCCGCCTCTTCATGCTGCCCCTGCTTGACATACTGCAATCGATTCCTGTGCTCGGCTACCTTGCCCCGGCCATACTTCTCTTTTCAGGGGCCCTCCCTGGCGAATTCGGCTACGAGGTCGCCTCGATTTTCCTGATATTCACAGGAATGGCATGGGCGGTCACATTTTCGGTGCTGGGCGCAGTGCGCGCAATACCGAACGACCTGCGCGAAGCCTCAAACTCATTCGGCCTGCGCGGCTGGAAGTACGTGCGGCACGTGGTTTTTCCGGCTGTATTTCCGGCCTTTGTCACAGGCTCCATCCTTGCTTGGGGGGGCGGCTGGTATTTCCTGGTGGCTGCAGAGATGCT
>JAHFEN010000090.1 GCA_023248455.1 Microcaldota archaeon
GAAGCATAGAGTTTTCCTGAGGCATGCGATGGCAAAGAAAAGAAACGCCAAAAAGAAGCGGAAACCTTTCGGGCAGCAAAAAAGAATGAACAAGCGCCATAAAAAAAAGGTAAAATCTTCCAGAAAACGCATTCCCAAGCCAGTCATAATAAGGGAAACGTTCGTTCTTCCCTCCGCAAAGCATGCCGGGTACCGAGAACAGAGTTTTGCCAAGCCAAAGGAGCCGTTTTCCCTTCACCATGAGAAGCCCGCAGCATTCCATGATGAAATAGCTGCCCACAAGGCAGCCCGCTTCCAGGCGCACCATCACCTGCCTTCAAAAACGAAAATGCCGGTTCCGAGCCATATCGCGGCAATCATCGCTTCGCTTGCTGCCACGGCGCTGGTGGCTGTGTTCCTTATTATCGTGCTTGGCTTGGGCCTGCTCTATGCAACAGCAATTTCGGCTGCAGTGTTCGTCGGCTGCTCCATCGTCTTTCACAGTGCACTGGATTCCTCGCAATGAGGCCGTGCTGCACTCACAAGGTGCGACGCGAAACCTTCTGCGCTGGGGGCTTGCCCTTTGGCTATTTGTCGCACCTTATGACAAGCCTTTTAAACAAATCAGCCATACTTCTACCTGCTTCGGCTGGACCGGTATACCGGAATAACGATGCTATTTCTGCTTCGGCAGAAATGCATCCCAAAAAGCTTCGGCATTTTGGGATGTCTTTTGGGCATCTTTTGTCCAAGATTCCAGCCTCTTGGAAACATAAAACGGTCTGATGTTTGCAATTACTGGAGGTTATGCGATGGCACGAATGCATTCCAAGAAAAGGGGAAAATCAGGCTCCAAGCGGCCAGCAGTCAAGATCTCGCCCGAATGGACCGAGTACGCCCCGCACGAAGTTGAGGATCTTATCGTGAAGATGGGAAAGGAGACAAAGGGCCCGACAGAAATAGGCATGATCCTCCGCGACATCTACGGCATTGCCTCGGTGCAGAACCTCTGCGGCAAGCCGATAGGCGCCATACTTTCAGAAAACGGGATCAGGCAGGAATACCCCGAGGACCTCATAAACCTCATCAAGCGCGCGGTCAACATGCGCGAGCATCTGAGGACCAACCGCTCGGACAGGCACAACAGGACCAAGCTCATACACGTCGAGTCGAAGATAGGCAGGCTCGTGAAATATTACACAAAGAGCGGAAGGCTGCCTGCTGACTGGAAGTACGACCCGGAGAAAGCAGCGCTCCTGGTGAAGTGATTCTTCGGAGGAAATTTTCATGGCAGAACAATCGTCCAAAAAAACCAAAGTCGTTGACAAGTGGAAGCTCAAGAGCTGGTATTCGATCATCGCGCCCGCCGAGTTCGAGTCGCGCGAAATCGGCCAGCTGGTTTCCGCTGACGAGTCAAACCTGATCAACCGCGTGATGAAAATCGGCCTGGGCGAGATTACAGGGAGCTTTTCGCAGTCAACCGCATACACCGCGCTTTATTTCCGGATAAAGGAGGTAAAGGGCAAGTCCGCGCACGCGATATTCGTGGGGCACGAGCTTGTCCCGGGTTACGTCCGCACGCTCGCGCGCAGGCGCAGGTCGGTGATGAACCAGATCGATGACGTTGTCACCAAGGACGGCGTTTCCCTGCGGATAAAGACGATCTGCATCTCGGGCGTGAAGGTGAGCGAGGCAGTGCGGGCCGATGTCCGAAGGGCGCTGTCCGAGAACGTGAAGGCTATTTCAAAGCTGACCGACTACCCGACCATGGTGCAGGAGATAGTGTTCGGGAAGCTTTCGGCAAAGCTCTACAACGGAGTGAAGAAGATAGGGCCAATAAAGCGCGTGGAAATCCGCAAGAGCGAGCTTAAGGAGAATTTCGCCTGATCTGTCCGGGCTTTGGGAGCACCGCTTCAACGAAGAGTTCTTCAACATTTCCCCTTTTTTTCTTTTCATAATAGAATTCAGCCGGCACCAAGTGAAAGTGCTTTTGCGTTTTGGTGTGCGGCAGGAAACTGGTAATCAACCTGGACTGGTAATCAACCTGGGTGAGAATCGCACCTTTCCCTTCCTCTCCCCATTTTCCGCCCCAAAGTGGTATTGAGCGATTGCGGTCTGCTTTCTCAGGCTGTGATTCTGCATAAAACCATTTTTATCCATTCATTTTTTATTCTTCGCCATTGCTAGCCTTGGCAGAGGTGTTCATATGAACTGGAAAAGCCTTGCCATTGCGGCTTTAGCGTTTGCAGTCATCTCCTTTGTCATCCACATGTTTGGCGCGATTGCCGACATGCGTTATTACACCGATCCGATGAACTCGCGGCTCTGGAGCAGTGCCATGATGCCGAACGGAGGCGCACCTGGCCTGAATTTCATGATATTGTCAGTAATCATATCCATAATCACGGGCATTATCCTGGCGTCGGCATACGGTGTCCTGAAGGAAAACTTCAAGCAGAAAGATCCGATTAATCGCGGGCTCAGCTTCGGCATCTTCCTGTTCATTCTTCTGGGCATCCCCTCATTTCTCTCAATGGCGCTTCTATTTGCCCTCCCATTTGGACTTCAGCTGTCCTGGCTTGTGCAGAGCATGGCAGTTTATCTGGCAGGAGCCGTAGCATTCGCAAAATTGCTCTGAGCTGGAAACATGGCAAAAACACTTTTTGGCGAGCTTACAATGGCAGAAGCTGCGGCAGTGGCAAAAAGAAAGAAAAAGCCAGTGGTCATACTGCCGATGGGCGCGCTTGAGGCGCATGGCGAGCACCTGCCCCTCTGGACAGACTCTGTAACGCCCTACGAGCTGGCAAAACGGGTGGCAGCACGCACAAGGGCGATTGTCCTCCCACCGATAAACTACGGCTTTTGCTACACGCTTCGCCCCTGGGCAGGCACGGTGAGCGTGAAATCGCATACCTTTGCATTGATCATCCGGGACATAACGCGCGAGCTTGCAAGAAACGGCTTTGACAGGATTCTCTACATGAACGGGCACGGCGCCAATGCCACGATAGCAGGCCACGTGCTCAAGGAGCTTGAAGATGAATTCACGGGCTCTCCGCTGCATGGGCGGGGAAAGCGATCTGCTGGCTCCTGCCCAACCTTTCGCGCATGCATAGTCTCCTGGTGGAGCATAAAGGAGCTTGGTGCTGAGGCAGGCCATGCAGACGAAAATGAGGCATCCATGGTAATGGCGCTCACAGGCTGGAAGAAAAGAAAAAGCGTTCAAGCGCGGTCTAAGCGTTATTTCGGGCGCGTCATCCCAATGCCAAAACACCAGTTAACAAAGTACGGCTATTCCGGAAAAGTGAGCGGTGAGTCAAAGGAGAAAGGCGAGAGGATGGCGAATATCGTTGTAGACAAGCTCGTTAAGCTGGTGAAAGCGGATTTGCTCCTCAAAGAGGATTAGTTTCCATGGGTAATCTCAGGTTCGAAGTCATAAAATCAGGCAAGCGCATTCTTTCAGTTAACACGCGGATGCTCATGAACTTCATAAACGAATTCATCGATGAGAATGCCCCTATAATCTACGACAAGAAAATATCGCTTAAAGACGAGAAAGAATTCCAAAAGCTGAAGGCAAAAGAAATAGACGGAAAGCGCACCATATTCGTACTGTGCTGGGATGGAAAAAAGCTGGTTGGGAATTCCTCTGCATCATTGGAGCCGCACAAGCAAAGCCACAATGCGACATTCGGTCTGGTTGTCAGGAAAGGCTATCGCGGAATAGGAGTAGGGGAAAAGCTCCTTTCCATGGGGATAAAGCAAGCCAAGGGCCACCTCAAGGCAAAATACCTGTGGCTTGATTACATAGAGGGCAACAAGCCTGCCAGGAAGCTTTACGAAAAGCTTGGCTTCAAGGAAGTGGCGCGGCTGGAAGGCTACGTCAAGCACAAAGGCAAGCACGTAGACAAGATTATAATGAAATACGCAAAATAAGCGAGAGGAGTGATTTTGATGCTGCCAGGAATGGACCCCAAGAACATGGCAAGGATGATGAAGCAGATGGGCATCAAAAGCGACGAAATCGAGTCCACCAAGGTCACAATAGAGCTAAAGGAGGGTGGCAGGTTGGTTATTTTTGAGCCCGTTGTCGTCCAAATAGAGATGAAGGGAGAAAAAAGCTTCCAGATTTCAGGCAAGGTGCAGGAGGAAGAGGACGCAGGCGAGGACGACATAAGGATGGTCATGGAAGCCGCAGGCTGCTCGCGCGAAGAGGCGCAGAACGCGCTCCGCGAAACCGGCGGGGACATAGCTGAAGCGATAATACACCTGAAAGGGGAGTAACCTAGGTGTGAAGCAACGTGAAAAAAGTTCTATTTGTTTGCATAGAAAATGCCTGCCGGAGCCAGATGGCAGAAGCCTTCTTCAACAAGCACGCAAAAGGCGCAATAGCTTATTCTGCAGGGAGCAAGCCTGCAAAGGAAATCGACTCCATGACAATAGAAGTGATGGGGGAGAAAGGAATTGATCTGGCTGGCAAAAAACCTTCA
>JAHFEN010000091.1 GCA_023248455.1 Microcaldota archaeon
AAGCTATTTTTCTGAAGAAGATAAAGAAGGAGAGCCAGCGATGCTGTATCCACCCGCTAAAGCGGGTAGGGGTTAGCATATCGCTTCACTAAAAACAGGATGAAGTATGCGACAACTGATATTACAAAAATTCCAAAAGATGATTTGAATTAACCAATACGCAACTACCTTTTCCATATGCCTCCCAGGGCGCATTGCGAGCATGTTGTTTGCGAAGGCCAAAATCGGTAGTCTCAAGTTAGAAATAGCAGACATTCTTTTTCATTGACTCTTGCCTGCCTGAGTACGCTCTCCAGAAGTACGCAAGTCCTAAAAAACCTAGTGTAGTTATGCTCCTGGGTGACAATCATGGCGAAGAAAGGATATATGATACATCTTGAAAAGTATACTGTCGATAATGTTGATTTCCGCCGCGTTCTCTACACAGGCAGATTCAGCCAGCTTGTGATCATGAGCCTTAGGCCTGGCGAGGAAATCGGCGAGGAAGTGCATGAGAGCGTGGACCAGTTCTTCCGTTTCGAGGCAGGAGTGGGTCTGATGGTCATAGATGGCATAAGGCACAAAGTGCGCGAAGGCGACGGGGTGATTGTCCCGTCCGGAACCAGGCACAACCTGATAAACACATCAGAGCGGGCAGACCTTCGGCTTTACACAATTTACTCTCCTCCAGAGCACCAGGACAGGGTGGTCCGGCATACCAAGGCAGAAGCAACGGCCTCGCCAGAGGAATTTGACGGAAAGGCTACTGAATGACGCCAGAAAGCCAGCAAAAGCCGGCTTTTTCATCATGGCGGATGCCAGAGCAGCCCCTATCTGAACCTGTTTCGCTTGTAGCTTGTTTTTATATCAGTTATACTTACCTTTAATGATGTTCGACGTACTTTTTTTATTCGGGCTTGTTGCACTCATTGGCCTGGCCAGCAGGTGGGTCTATGAGAGGACAAGAATCCCTGAAGTGATACTGCTCATTCTTCTCGGCATTGCGCTGGGCCCGCTCGGGCTCATAACCCAGTTCGGCCTTCCGAAAATCGACCCGCTGTATTTCCAAAATGCGACCCCCATAGTGGGCGCAGTTGCCATAATTTTCCTGGTTTTTGATGCGGGATTCCGGCTGAGAGTCAGGAAAGTATTCGGAGCGGTTTCGTTTTCAACGCTTTTTGCGCTTGCTAACATAATTGCTGGCATAGCCATCCTGGCCGCTATACTTTATTTCGGCTTGGGTTGGGAACTTGCAACATCGCTGCTTCTCGCGTCCATATTGTGCGGGCCCTCAACCTATGCGCTATACTCCATACTCCCTTTTGTGAGAACAAGCAATTACAGCAGGAATGTGCTCTATCTTGAAGGCACCCTTTCCACACTCATAGTATGCGTCATTGCAATCACGCTGATGAGATATGGCTCGGCCGCTGGCCAGCCCGGCACATTTGACATTGCAAAGATGGTTGCCTCATCATTTTCCATATCGTTCATATTGGGCCTGGTTTTCGGCTCGCTGCTTCTTTGGGCCATGCATGCTTTCAAAATAAAAAAATTCGGCTACCTTCTCACCCTCTCGGCCCTTTCCGTGATATTCTTCATTGACTTCGTCCTGCTGGGTGGCATAGGCGTATTATCTGTGGCAGTAATAGGTTTCATGCTCGGCAATTCGCCAGAGATATTGAAATTCCTGGGTAAAGAGGCCACATTTGAAATAGGGGAGTCATTCAGCGCTTTCCAGAACGAGATGGGGCTTTTCATAAGCACGTTCTTCTTTGTTTACCTGGGATTTATCCTCAAACCATCCGAGCTTGGCTGGGGGGAGCTGGGAATAGCCCTGCTTCTTTTGGTAGGTATGCTGTTTTCCAGGCTGCTGGTTGTATTCGCAGCAAGGAAGCTTGGGCGTTCGCAGCAGAAGGAGGACATCCTGCTTTGGACAATGATACCAAGCGACCTTTTGAGCGCCACACTCGCGACATTCACGTTCATTTATCCGGGAATCGCAGCTTTCAGCATGGAGCTGGTGATAATGGTGATATTGGCAACCACGCTGTTCACCTCGTTCGGAGTAAGCTACTATGAGGCGCTGCTTCGCGGCACCTACCTTTTCAGGAGGGAAGTCCGGCTGAAAGACGGCAGGAAAGCCATTGTGCGGACATTTGCCAAGGATGACATCAACAAGGTCGGAAAGTTCCTCAATGAAATGGTCAAGGAAGGCGCGCTCATAGCCCTGGACCAGAAGCTCAATCCAATCGAAGAGAAGGAGATGGGGATGCAGAGCATCCTCAAGATCAACAAGGGTGAAATGATAATGTGGGTTGGCGAGTACCAGGGCAGGATAATAGCCAGGGGCGTGGCTGAAAAAATGCCGCGAAGGGAGCGCGACAATGTATCATTGAGCTTTTACATAGCCAAGGAATTCCGCGGTCTTGGGCTCGGCTCGAGGCTGCTCCGTATGCTTGTTGAGGAGTCAAAACGCGCCTTCAAGCCCCACAACCTGTACCTCACAGTCTATTCCAACAACCAAAGGGCAATCAACCTATACGAACGCGAGGGATTTGCCAAAGTGGGTGTATTGCCTGGATGGCTTAAGCATGAAGACAAGTACCTGGACAGGATCTACATGGTTTACAAGCGGGCAAAAGGCTGAGTGGCCTGGAATCGTGCATATCGGCGAATTCAATATGCCCATCAGGTCCATACCACAGGTTTCAATGGCCTTTTCAAGGAAAAGATTTGGAGGCGTTTTTAAGCCCAAGCTGAAGTTTTGCAGGAATTCCAGGTGCATTAAATTCGCGAGCAGCCGCAAGGCCTCAAAAGCCTAAAAAACCCTGCTGCCGATTTACTGTGGGTGGTGTCATGTCCAGGGAAAAGCCTATTTTCATAGTAGCGCAGTGGCAGCACAACAGCAAGGGCATCTATACGCTTATTGAAGTTGGGGCTGCAACCAAATACTCCATAGAAAAGGGAAGCCAGCGCTGGACTCTCCGGATTGGCAGGTCAATGTACCGGCTCTACCCGCGTGAGGAATGGCTGAAGCAGAAGAAAAGAGGGCTGCCGCGGGCCAAAATCACGCCAATCGGCCGCGTGAAAAAGCTGTAGAGAAGCTGCAATGGCAATAGCCAGGGGATCAGCAGAGACCCTCGGCTTCATCAAAGCCGAGCATAATGTTCATGTTTTGGACTGCCTGGCCTGATGCGCCTTTGAGCAGGTTGTCAAGCACCGAAACTATTAGGATTTGGCTGTTGTCGTCAATTTCAAAGCCTCCGATGTGAATTTCGTTGGTCTTCTGCACCGCGTGAAGGTCTGGAACGCAGTCAACGATCTTGACAAACCGCGAGTTTTTGTAGAATTCTGAAAACATCCCCTTCACATCTTCAGCGCTTGCTTTGCCTTCAAGAATTATATGGGCCGTGATCATCATTCCCTGGAAGGTGTCGATAATATGCGGCGTAAAGCTTAGCGGGAAGGGGAGGAACTGCCTGACCTCAAACCTGTGGCGATGGTTCACAAGATTGTAGGCAATGATATTGTCCTTAGACAGGGAATGGTCTTTGGCATATGGCGATGATTTCCCGGCGCCTGACCAACCTGACTTGCAGTCGAATACCGCATATTTTGAAATGCCCTTTATTGGGAAGGATGAGAGTATCATGCCGGTCGCATAGCAGCCAGGATTGGCCACAAGCGTTGCATGCATGATATCGCCCCTGAAAAGTTCCGGAAGCCCGTATGCAGCCTGGTTGCCCCTGTCCTTGTGCTCAACCTTGTAAATGCGCTCGTATTCGCTACTGTCCCTGAATCGGTAATCCGCGCTGAGGTCAATGACCCTGCATTTCAGCCGCGGGACGATTTTCGTTGCCACTCCATGCGGGACCGCAAGGAATGCCAGTTCCAGGTCCATGCCGTTTATCTCGTCGATGCTGAAGTTGGTGAATTTTGCGCTGCCGCCAAAATCAGGGTAGGCCTCGCTCACCTGTTTCCCTGCTAAGCTTTCGCTGTTCAGCACTTCGAGATTGGCGTGCCGATGCCTTGACAGTATTTTTATCAGCTCGTAGCCGGTGTAGCCGCTTGCGCCGATTATCCCAACTTTATGCATTTCCAAGGACCTCCATGACAATCGCCACTGCCTGGTCCACCTCTTCTTTTGAAACCGTAAGAGGGGGCAGGAAACGCAGCGTATGCTCGGTCACATTGTTCATAAGCAATCCCATTTTCACAGCCTCCTCGGCAGTTTTTTTCGCATCGCCTTCAATATCAATGCCGATCATGAGCCCCCTGCCTCGCACGGACTTGATTTGCGGAATGCCACTGAGAAGCTTCATGAAATAATCTCCCTGCAGGGCTGCGTTCTCCATCAGCTTGCCTTCAAGAATGCAGTCTATCGTTGCCACTGCAGCTGCGCAGGCTATATTGT
>JAHFEN010000092.1 GCA_023248455.1 Microcaldota archaeon
CCCCAGGAAGCTTCTTGATGAAATCAGCCAACTGCGGGCGGCAGGAATCAACCCGAACATAGCGGTTTCGCCCCGGGCACATGTCGTCCTTCCATACCATTTTGTGCTGGACGGCGCAGAGGAGGTGCGAAAAGGGGCCATGGCAGCAGGCACCACCAAGCGCGGAATCGGCCCATGCTACTCGGACAAGGCGGCCAGGTTCGGCATCCGCATCTCCGAATTCATGGATCCTGCTGCATTCCGCAGCACGCTTCGCACCATGCACCAGATAAAAATGCGCATCATCGAAGGAGTTTACGGATTGCACTTCTCGCAGTCAGAGGACGAAATCTACTCGGAATACACCGATTACGCGCGGACACTTTCCGGCTTTGTGAAAGACACAAGCGCAATAATCTCATCCGCGCTTGCCTCAAAGGACAAAATACTCCTCGAAGGCGCGCAGGGGACCATGCTTGACATAGACCACGGCCTCTACCCTTTCGGCACTTCTTCCAACACCACTGCAGGCGGGGCATGCACAGGATCGGGCATAGGCCCCACTGCGATAGATGAAGTGGTGGGAGTGGTGAAAGTCTACACTTCCCGCGTTGGCGCCGGCCCCATTCCAACAGAACTGACCGATTCGGTGGGCAACGCAATACGCGACAAGGGGGGCGAATACGGCACAACCACTGGAAGGCCGCGGCGCATAGGCTGGCTCGACCTCCCCACACTCCGCTATGCTGCCCAGGTGAACGGGCTTACAGGGCTTGCAGTCACCAGGGTGGATACGCTCTCCGGCATTGAAAAGCTCAAGGTTTGCACTCACTACACCCTCGACGGCAAGAAGCTCCTCTCCATGCCAGCCTCGCACACCGAGCTTGAGAAATGCAAGCCGGTTTACAGGGAATTTGCCGGCTGGAAGGACCTTGGCGACTCAGGCTGGCTCGCCTGCGCAAAGAAGGGCTACAAGTCGCTTCCCAGGGAGGCGCGCGCCTACCTGGAGTTCGTCTCCAGGGAAGTCAGGGTGCCGATATACCTGGTTTCAGTTGGGCCTGGAAGGGAGGACACGATCGTTTTAAAAGACGTGTTCAAAAGAAAATGATAACTGAAACGCCCGACAAACGCTCCGCGTTTGCGGAGATGTGGAGCTTCGCTCCACAATTCGGCAATTTGCCTGCGGGGCAAATGTGCCGATGCCCTCGTAGCTCAGGGGTAGAGCGCTTGCATGGTAAGGAAAACCCAGCAGATATCCTGAAAGCGGGTTTCCCTGCTTCCTCCCACGAATTCAGGGGAATAGCAGCCCACCATAAAGCAAGAGGCCATGGGTTCAATTCCCATCGAGGGCTTACTTCCCTATATGACTTAACTTCGCCACTTGTGCAAAGCTTCCGCTGATTTTCAGCCCCAACACCATTTGACACTTGGCCTTCAGCGCACTATTTCTGGTTCAATTTCACCGTATTTTTGGATAAAATCTCCAAAAAGAGCCCTCATTTCATCTGAAAAGTTGGAAATCACTGCCATCCTGAACCAGTTTTTCGGGTAGATTACTGAAACTGTCAAATTATTCAGGTATTTTTTGAGGATTTTCAGATTCTTCACGGCAGTGTTTCCTGCCAGAAAATGTGTCAAATTGGCAAGGGCGTTTGTGAGGAAAACAAGCAGCACATAGCCAATCACCGCATCATCAGACCAGTGCCTGATTGGGCGCATCTCCGCGCCCTCCTTCAGGTCCCTTATGAATTTCTCCACAACGTCCTTTTCCCTGTAGAGCCTCAGGATTTCCGAAGGCTCCAAATCAAGGCTTGATTCGAGGATGAAAAAACCCTCTATGCCGTTTATGTATGGGTTTGCAACCGTGCCAAGGGCCCTTTGCAGCTTGCCTTCAGCAATTATCCAGCCCTTTTCATAGACGTGCCTGCCCAGTTCCTTGCCTGCCAGGACTTTTTTCTCAAGGCAGACACCCTTCTTGAGTTCCCTTTCAAATTTCCTCCCCTTCTTTGCAATCTGGTCATCTGCAAGCTTTTGGGAAAAGAACACGTATTGGAATTCATTGTTCATTGCCCTTTTGGCGCAGAGACACACCGCGCCATTCCTCTCAATCCTTTCTCTGGTTGCTGACCTGAAGAGAGTGATTGCCTCCCCGTAAGGCCCAACCTTCTTCCCCCTAAGGGTCAGGTAGTTGAAGCCAAGCCTGAGGATTGTCGCCTTGTTCTTCTTTGTGTTGCCCCCGCAATCAAAAACCAGAAGTGAATCCCGGGCAAAGATTTTAGCACACAGCTTCAGCATTCCTTTCATGTGTTTTCTATCGTTCACATTCCCTTTTTGGATTGTCAGCGCAGTTGGAATCCTGTTTGCGCCTATGCTTATGCCATAGGTGAGCTGCGGCTTGCCTGGCTGGTGGTCGCGGGAGTAACCAAGCTTTGCCAGGCTGCAATCATTTCCCTCAAAATAGCTGGATGAGAAGTCCACATTCTGGATGTTGTCGACCAGATTGTTTTCCTTCACCCATTTCTGGTATCTCTCAATGACAAACTGCCTGTTTTTCCCAAGGCGTTCAAGCGTCCTGTTGAGTGTCCTGTCTGAAACCGGCTTCCTGAAGCCAAGCATTTCAAACTTGTCCTTTGGGGTGAAATCAAGAAGGCGGCAGATTGCCATAGATTCCTCAAGCTTGTTTACCATGAGAAGCTTGACTGCCGGGATGAAATCCCTTGCTCTGTCGCCAAGCCCATCAAAAACAGCCTTGAAAAAGCCCGTCTTGGCGTCAGCTTTATCAATCAGTGCGACAGCACCTATTGGGAAGGTTACGTTTTGTCTCATGTTTATCACAAGACAATGAGACAGCGTAGTCTTCTTTATGCTTCAACTGGCGAGGTCAGGTATATGACAGTATGTGCAGTTGGTCTTACATCACATTCGAAAATAAACCAAAATCCCGTGTCAAAAATAATAAGACAGTATAAATAAGTGAAAACATGATGAAAAACGAAAAGAATCCAGACGTTACAAGGTAGGGCGAACCAGTCCGGTTTTAGCGCCCCAACTCTTTAACAAAGTGGTAAAGCCAAGTCAATAATATAATTCTATTATTTTTCGTTAAATACCTTTAATGTTGCTATTTCCGATACTTTTACTGTTACAATGTTCTGAAACCCAGATTTATCATTCTGCAATTTTACTCTAATATATTGTTCTTCTAACTTCTCTGATCTATATGTACCGTCTATTTTCCCTCTTATACGATTTTCTATATGATTTAATTCACCCCATGCCTCAATTTCAACTTCCAAATCTTTTTTTAGATACACGACGTTTTCCATAGCACCAGTCATTATCTTCGTTCCATCCTGAATTTTCTTCGATAGCCAAGCGTCCTCTACACCGAACGCCCCACCATGTCTAACTATTACGTATTCAAGTAATGAAGAATCTTCTTTGGATCGTTTAATCTCAACTATATTTCCTATCCGAGATGAAAGTGTCGGATTTCCTTTTTCATCTTTAGTCTTAAGCTGATAAAAAATCAATGCGTCTGCCCATTCTCCATGTGCTGTTAACAAAATCTCAGAATTCTCTTTAACTTTTTTACTTCGGAGGTCTGCTTTTTGCAATGTAACAATTTGAGCTTCAATCTCCATCTTTTGTCTTGCAATATTAACACTGTCAGCTTTCAATGTTTGTGACTTTTTCGCCAAACTGTTCAGCTTATTTACTAATGATGTGTCTTGCTCTACTTTTTCCTTGGTTGATTGAAATAACACGAACATCATACCACCGTTATATCTATATGTTAGATGTGTTTTTAAGGTTGTCGAAAACGTTTTCATGGCTACTTACGATGTATTTTTAGCACGAACAGGTGGGGACCTCACGTGCCTGAAGAGGACTTGCGACAGTTGAGACTGTCACTTGGGAAGTTCTCAATTTTTATCAATCTCTATATAATTCTTAAGAAGCGCCAGCCTGCCCGCGCACCTGGAAAGCTCCACTTTGAGCCTGTCCGCCCGCTGCTCGAGCGATTTCCTGGTTTCTCCCGGCAAGTCATCCGCGATATACACAGTATTGAATAATTTAATCGCCATAACAAGCTCGCGTGCCGCATTCAACAATGCCTGCTTCTGATTCCCATTACTCATGCTCATCGCATGAGACGTAAGCGTCTTCCCATGCTTAAACGCCCTGTCGCCCATTTCAATCAAATTTCCCTCAGTTAACGGCAGAGATTGCAATGCCGGAACCCTGCGTAATGAAAGCTCTCCGGATGAAGGTAGCCTTAATCCCGTTCCTGCATTGCCTTTTTTCATCAGATCGGCGATTATTACCCGCATGGCATAACCAGTTATAATTTATGGAAACAT
>JAHFEN010000006.1:0-5946 GCA_023248455.1 Microcaldota archaeon
TAAAGCTGATAGTACAGCGGGTCAAGCTGCAAATCCTTTGGAATTACTCTTGCCTCTCGAAAGCCAGTTTCAGCAAGCAATCTGTTAACTATCTCTAAATTGAGCTGAATGCCATGAACGGTCACCGTGTTGTTGATATCGCCTAAAATCTCGAGTGTCCAGGTTCGAACCCCGTCCTTTTCAGCTACCTTTACGCTATAATGCGCTGTTCTTCCATCATACCGCCCCTGGCCCAAACTTACTTCTTCATCCGTGTATTTTGGAAGGTCAAAAAAGAACCTGCCATTGCGCATTAATGCCCTGTCTATTGCTTCAAAAGAATCTCTAAGGCTGTCGATTGCCCACTCGCGCACCGTTTCCTCGCCCCAGCTTATGACGTAGCCGAGCGAGCCTCCTGTTATGAAAACCGCGGCAAGTTTGCGTTTCCCGTAGGTTTCTGGCAACTGGTCCCAATGCCTCAACAGCATCTTATCCTTGAAAGCAGGGTATTTATTTTCGAAAGTTTCAGCCATGGCAGGGCTGCCGTCGCTGAACTCCAGCCTTTCAAGCAGGGGCTTTGGAAGTCTTTCTGCCCCAATCAGGTCAGGTGTTCCTGTCCCCGCAGCTGCTACCAATATCTTTCCTTTTTGGGGCGCATATTGCCCGACTAGGAGCCCAAAGCGCCGGATTCTCTCGTATGGTTGGCGAGGAAATTGCTTCTTGTGCATCAGCTGCCTTGCGCCATCCCAGAGATCCGCAAGCTCGAATTCCTTCCTGATGCGCGGCGATATCTTGAAATCGCCATATTTCCCGCCTATTTGTTTTTCCATGTGTTTTTTTGTGTTATTCCTTATATTTATAATTTCTTATATATAAATCGGTCAAAAAGTAAATTATTATATATTTATTTACAGAAAGATAGAAACATGGAGCTTGACACGTTGGACAAGCGGATTATTGCAGAGCTGGACAGGGACTGCCGCGCAAGCAATTCAGACATAGCAAGGAAGCTCCGGATAAACAAGAACGTGGTGAATTACCGGCTCAATAATCTGGAGAAAAACGCCACCATACGCGGCTACTACACCATAATCGACACATACAAGCTGGGCTATTCATCCTACCGTGCCTACCTGAAACTGCAGTATGCAGGCCCTGAGAAGCAGAAGGAAATAATGGACTACCTGGTTTCGGTTTCCTCTGTGTGGTGGGCTGGCTCCATACAGGGGCATTTCAACATAGCGGTTCTTGTTTGGGCCAAAAACCAGAAGGAGTTTGTGGATTTCTGGGCAGCGTTCAACTCCAGGTTCAGGGATAACATGGCAGAAACAGTGGTGTCCATATACTACGGCCTGGAACAGTACTGGCTTCCGTTCGCAAAGGAGATATTGAAAAGAAATGCGCAGCCCGACGCAATAGGTGTCGGCAACAGGGTCAAGATTGACGAAACCGATGCAAAGCTGCTGAAAATCATTGCTTCCAATGCAAGAGCGCCTCTTCTTGAAATTGCGCATCAACTCCGGGTTACCCCTGCAGCAGTCCGCTACAGGCTCAAGCAGCTCATAAGGAAGAATGTCATTGTCGCATTCCGCGTGAATGTTGCCATGGACAAGCTGGGCTATACGCTCTACAAGGCATCGTTCAACCTCAAGGACATGGTTGCTTATCCAAAAATGCTCCAATACGCGCGGCAGGCTCCCAACATTTACTACGTGGACAAGTCAATAGGCTGGGCAGACTGCGAAATAGAAATTTACGCCTCCTCGCCTGCGGAATTCTACAATACGATGGAGAAAATGAGGGCAAGGTTCGCGGATTCCATAAGGGATTTCGATTTCTTCGCCTTTTCGAAGATAACCAAGCTGCTCTATGTGCCTGCCGACCTGGAAGGGAGGTAGATTCCACTTACCAATACCGCTTTTGATACTCACTTTTAAATTAACTTTCAGCCACATCCAGCCCTGAAGGGGGCAGGAAGATGGAAATCAACATCCGCATAAGGACAGGCAACAATCGCAACAGGCCCCAAAGAAAAGAAGAATCAAATGTCGTTGCCCGCTTTTTCAGGAAACATTGGTTTGGCGCCACTGCCGTTTTTCTGACCGGGACGGGAGTGCTCTTCGCAGACAGATACCTGGTAGGCAGCATGCCAGATATTCAAAGCCGTCCTCCAGATTATTCAGTATCCCCACTTGAGCCCGGCGAATTGCCCGGCTTTCCAGTTGCCATGACTGAGATATCCGAAGGCAAGGATTTCAGGGTCGGGAATTTCACCGTAGGGCTTGTCAATCTGCACACGCTCAACGGAAAGACCGTGGCATCCGTGCAGATTGCCCATAATGGCACCCAATATGAGTCAGTTGAGCTCGTATTGGGCGAGGCGGTCAGGATAAAGTTCAGCGATGGGGAAGGCTTTTTGGTTTATTTCGGTTCTGCAAACGAAGCCAAAAACGGCACTCACTGCACGGGCAAATTCGCAATATTCGAGCTCAAGGAATTTCCCCAGGATGAATTCGATGTCGGTGCCACTGAAAGCAAGCCAACACGCATCTAACTGGATTTTTTCAAAAAGCAATACCTGGATGATAAGCGCGAGCCTAAATGGCATATTCCTCCTTTTTCGCAGGGTACCTTTCAAGCAGCATGCAAAGCGAGCAGATTTCCCTTGAAGAGGGCTCGCCGCAGGAAACGCATTTGCCGATTTTTCTGTCTTTGGCTGAATTCCTTGCCCTGACCCCATCCCGCATTAGGTTCTGCTGCTCCATGAATGCCTTCACAATCCGAAGCTTTGTGCCTGGGTATTTTTCCTCCGCCTTGTTGAGCATCTCGCGCACGTACTGCCTGAAGGCATGCCGGGCATACGGGCATTCCATAAAGTCGATTTCAATTCCATTCATCATTGCATAGGCCGCAACGTCCCGTTCAGGCGTTAGGAAGAGCGGCTTTATCCTCTTGACAAATGCCTCATCATCAACCACGCCTGCCTTTGGGCCGAACCTTCCTAGCCGCTCAGGCTCGTTGCGCATGAAGTTCATGAACACTGTCTGAGCTATGTCGTCCGAATTGTGGCCGATTGCAATCTTGTCAGCCCCGCCCTCGCGCGCCAGCTTGTTGAGTGCGTACCTCCGCATTACACCGCAAAACGAGCAGGAGAGCGACGTGCCCCTCTCTTTCAAAAGAGCGTCCAGCGTCTGCCCGAACTCGTCATGGAAATTCACGATTTTGAGCGGCACACCGAGCTTTTTGCACTCGTATTTCGCGACCTCAAGCGTATGGTTCCGATAGCCCTTTATGCCCTCATCTATGGTTATTGCGAACAATTCAATGGGCAATGACTTTGATATTTCATAGAGCATGTGCAGCATGACGCAGGAGTCCTTGCCGCCCGATAGCCCGACTGCCACCCTGTCGCCTTTCCGAAGCATGCGGTGCACGCGCACAGTCCTCTTCACGCGAGCCTCGAACATTTTTGTGAAGTGAGACTGGCAGAGCTCGGAGTTTGCGTAGCGCAGGGAGATTGCAGCGGGCTTGCCGCATTTCGTGCACCTGGAAGAATCAGCATGGATTTTAGCCACCAAAAATCACTCTCATTACCTTTACATCGTCCATCGGCGAGATTTTCGCCCCGTTTGGCGCAAGCCTGCCGTTCACTTTTACCAGCGTTTCCTCTGAGTTGAGTTTCAGTTTCACTAGGAGATCTGCTACGTCTGAGGCGCCCGCCACCTTTGTTTTCCTCCCGTCAACAGTTATTTCCATTGCAGCACCGGGCAGATTAGGCACATATAATTAAATAAAATAACGCAGTACGCGCTTAATGCGACCAGCAGCAGCCCTTTGGGCAGTGCTAATCTTAGCTTCGCTTTTTTCAGCCCAAAGCATACCAAACCCGCAGCTGGTAAAATCGGCAAGCGTGATTATTGACGAAAATGGAACTGTCGCCGTGGTCGGCGCATCCGTTCAGTCCCTTGACATCAACCTTTCCATGCCTCTCACCGAGCCATATCAGGATATGCAGGTGGCAGACCAGGTGCGGTCTGATGCGCAAGGCAACCAGTACATAAAAATATCTGTGGCCAACCCGCCCAATCCCTTCCTCTACACCAGGCAGGTTGCAGTGCAGACAACGGCAAGGACAACACAGGCCCTTCCCTCCTCCTATATGGTGCCTGCAGAATACTCAGCCTTGTCTGAGCCGACCGCCCGCACGCAGTCAGGTGACCAAGGGATAGCCGCGCTTGCCCTTCAGCTGACAGCCAACTCCACCAGCCCTTTCGAACGCGTGGCACGGCTTGCGATTTATGTGAATACGCATATGGCCTACAATGACCAGCTGGTCGGTCAGGAGAAAGATGCGCTCTGGGTTCTTCAGAACAGGCAAGGCGTTTGCGTCGAATATTCCACCCTTTTCGCGGCGCTGGCGCGTTCAATCGGAATCCCGGTTCGCTATGTCAATGGCTACGTTTACAGCGACAAGTACGAGACCTGGATGGGGCATGCTTGGGCTGAGGCATACATCGGCGAATGGGTGCCTGTCGACACTACTTGGTTCGAGGTGGGCTCGCTGGACGCTCTGCACATCGAGGCGGGAAAATACAGGGAAATATCATCTGAGCCCTCATTGCTTGCTACGATTTCCGACCCGACCGGTCAGGTGCTGTGGGAGACGACTGGCAAGAACGGCGCTTTTGCAAACAACATATATATGAAGACAATGCAGTCATCCCAGCCCGATTCTGATTACCAGTTCAATGTGGTTGAGCCTGAACTTGCTCCTGGCGCCTCCACCATTGCATACGTGGCTGCGACAGGCAAGGACTACCAGGTGGTTCCGCTGCTCCTGTCCGGCTGCACGGGTGGCGGGTCAGTAAGTGTGATCGGAGGCAACCAGTACCTGATACTCGAGCCAGGCAAGAAATCAACCGCAGTCTGGGAGCTTCACGCCGACCAGGACATCCCGAAGAATTACGTATTCACCTGCCCGCTAACCCTCAATTCGCCGCTGTTCGAGATTAGGCGCATCAATGTGCGCGTTGACCCCCGCCTGAGAGATCTAGGAAGCTTGCAGGCAAGCCTGGAGCAGACAAATGTGGCCCCTGGTCAGGAAGACAACGTGCTTCTGGCACTGGGCGCGCAGCGGCAGGGCAAGAAATACTACGTGGTCACCCCGGGCAATATCCGCTCCAAGCAGATTTCCTCATCGTCAGGCAGCATACCGTTCAACGCGGCAGGCTTGGGATGGCTTCCTGTTTACTTAGCTGCAGAGGGGGGCGGATATCAGAAGCTGCAGTACCAATCAGGCTCAAACTCCAGCATTTCAATCGATTCTTTTTCCATGCCGTCAACGGCAGTGATAGGCAAGCCTGGCCGGGCAGTCGTGAAAATTTCCTCCAAGGAATACCCCGCGGACATACAGGTGGAATTCACTTTCGCTGGCAAGCCCGAAAAGAGAGCAGGCAGGATTATCGAGCCCACTTTGTTTGATTTCGAATTTGTCCCACCTGATGTTTCTGCTCAGCAGGCGACCCTTCGGCTCTACGGGGCCGCGGGCCTTGAAGACATGGAAAACTCTGTCGTAAACATAGTGGAGAAACCGGAGATCGCAATCTCCAAAATCGGCGTCATCAGGGTCGCTGGGGGCCTGAAAGAAACACTTTCAATCTCAAGATCCGGCGAGCCTGCCAATGCTTTCCTGAAAATCAACGGAGAGGCCTACCCTGCTTCAGACGGGCTCCAGCTCCGCCTTCAGGCAGGCACTTACAACGCAGTGCTTTCCTGGTCTGACCTCGCAGGGAACACATATGAAAAAAGCGCACAGCTCAATATAACCGATCCTGGATTATTCGAGGACCTGGGCAGCAAGGCGGCTATAAGCGCCCAGCCGCCACCCTGCCCTCTTGCCCTTTCCATTCTTGCTTCAGCCCTTGGATTCGCATTTGCGCGGAGGCGGCCGTGATGGAAATAGTTTTT
>JAHFEN010000006.1:5956-11616 GCA_023248455.1 Microcaldota archaeon
GTGGAACCTGATATCCCAGGAAAGGAAGACAGGCGGAATCAGGGTGAACGGCTCGCTCGTGCTGCACATTGACCCCGGGCCTGGCGCTCTAATCGCCTGCCATGAATTCGGGCAGGACCCGATGAAAACCGATCTTCTCTTGGTAACGCACAACCATATCGACCACGTGAACGATGCCGGCGTGATTGCAGAGGCAATGAGCAGCCATGCCCTCAAAAAAAAGGGCTGGCTTATCGGCTCAAAAAGCGTTATTCTGGGGGACGAAAATGGAGATAAGGGAATCTCCAACTACCACAAGAAATCGCTTGCGCATGTTCTGGCCGCAAAGCCTGGAAAAAGAATCAGTATAGCAATCAAAGGCAGGCGCGCAGAACTCTTTCCCACAAAGGTTAAGCATGATGACAGGACTGGTTTTGGGTTTGTGCTAGAGATGGACGGCTCGCGCCTTGGTTTCACATCTGACACGGAATACTTTGAGGGCATCTCGGGCCAGTTCAATCGCTGCGACGTTCTCATCGCGCACAACCTGAAATCCAGGGAAGGAGGAGCGCCCGGGCACCTTTTCACCGCTGGCACCATAAGGCTCTTCCGCGAAGCAGCGCCGAGGCTCGGTGTGATCTCGCACATGGGCATGAGGCTTATCAAGTCAGGGCCAGAAAAAGAGGCGCAAAAAATCGCAGAGGCTTCTGGCATCAGGACAATAGCAGCACGAGATGGCATGAGAATCGACGTTTCCAGCCTGAATATCCGCATGCTGAAGGCAAAAGTTAAAAGCTTGAAGCCAATAATGTGAACATGGCACGCCAGGGGCAAGGCTCTGTTGAGTACATTATCATCCTGGCAATAGCACTTCTTGTGGCAGGAGCAGTTGTATACCTGCTGGGCGGCTCTTCTGAAACTCAGATTTCCTCCACTCTGGCTGAATCCAATGTCTATTGGAGCAGCTCGGCATATCCCATCAGGATTACTGAAGCAACGCATGTGGCTTCTTCACCCTGCCAGCAGGCGCTCGGAGCTGACACAGCAGGTTATGTTTTTGTTGTCACCAATGCTGATTCAAGTGAACCTGTGACCTTAACCGGGGTCAATGTCGATGGGGCCAATCGCGATTTTTGCCTGTACGAAGAAAATGTTACCTCGTCAGTGCTTGTCAATGCGGAAAAGAAACAAACGATAGGGATTAATTATGTCAAAAATTGCCACATCGGCTCCAATCACGAGCTCGCGTTGAACTTCAGCTACAAGAAAGGCGCATTTTCCAATCGCGTGGAAGTCGGGTTGAAGACGCTCGTGCTTCCATGCAATTCACAGGGGGGCGTAGCCCTTCTTTCCATCACCACTCCTTTCCTGGCAGATGGATCAGAAGGCGTGTATTACAGTTTTTCTTTGCAGGCATCCGGTGGAATCAGGCCCTACGCCTGGTCAATCAGCGGCCTTCCGAGCGGGCTTTCCTACAGCCCGTCAACTGGCACTATCAGCGGAACGCCATCTGCCGGGACTGCCGGCAACCATTCGATTTCGGTAACCGTCACAGACTCAAATTCGCCCTTGCCCAATTCCACCAGCAAAACCTTCCAGCTTGCCATTGCAATCAATGTCCAGCCATTGAACATTACCACTGCATACCTTCCGAACGCCACCGAGGGACTGGTATACAGCACCGCTGTAACCGCAACAGGCGGAAGCACACCTTACTCTTGGGGTGCCACTGGGCTGCCAAGCGGGATTTCCATCAATTCATCTACAGGCCTGATAAGCGGGACTCCTTCCGTTGGTACTTATGGAAACCACTCAGTTGTGGTATCGGTCACTGATTCGACCAGCCCGAGCAGCCAGGCAGCAAACAAGACTTTCCTGCTTTATGTTGACAAGATCTGGACCGATGTAAATTCCTGCCGCAACATCTACTCAGACAACAATTACAAGTTGACTGCAGATATCATTGATTTTGACAGCTTGAACGACTGTTTTGTAGCAAATCACCAACAAAACATCAACTTCGACTGCCAGGGGCACACAGTGGACGGCACAGATGCAGCATGGTACTCAAAAGGATTTTGGCTGTACTTTTCGAATAATATTGCAATCAGTAACTGCGTCATATCTGATTTTGGCAGGGGCATACAGCTTGATAACTCCAATTACAACACAATAAATGGCATTACAACCACGAGCAATGTCAATTACGGAATCAAGCTGTTCCCAGCATCTTCATACAACACAATCAGCAATATTGTCGCCAATTCGAACAATGTCGGGATAGGCATTTACAACAGCTTTGACGGAAGCACTAGCTCGGGCTCAAACTACAATGTATTCACGGACATCACGGCAATTGATAACAGCCAGGAGGGCATATACAGTTTCTATTCCATTGGAAACATCTTCACCACTCTGAACATTGTCAACAGCAACCTTGGAATAGTCCTGCAGAGTTCTTCCCAGAACTCATTTTCAAGCGGAAGCATCACGTCAAACAGCAATTGCGGGGTATGCATTTCCGACGCGAATTCCAATAGCTTCACTAGCTTAACAACTTCCTCCAACGGCCAGGGCGTTCAATTGACTAATTCAAATTCTAACTATTTCAGCAGTTTCTCAAATGAAATCGGCGTAATCCCTAATGGCGGGAATAGTAGATACTACTCCAACACTCCTCAAAACACCACTTCAAAATCGAATATTGGGTGGTGGCCCCTGCTCAATGATGATGGTTCTGGCGCCTATTCCTGGGACCACACTGCCTGGTACAACGGCACATCAGGCGGCACGAATCAGGACGGAACGCTTAACTCCAGCCTGCATTACTGGTACAGCAACCAAAACTGATTTTACGGCCCGGCTAACTGGTCAATCATTCAGCCATATCCGGCTAATCCTGCAATTAGCATCACTATCCCGAATATGAACGCAAGGTAGGCAACGTTCAATCTGTGTGCCGCTCGTATGAGCACGCCTATGGTCAGGTAGCCGAAGAAAAAGCTCGATGCTGCAAGCACCAGCCCGTCAGCAAACGGGATTGCTGAAACGCCGCCCTGGGCAAGCCAGAGCACCATTTCGGCGAAAAAGACCGTTGGAATAGACAGCAGGAAGCTCAAGTAAAATGCGCTTTCGGAGTCAAAACCCCTCCAGATTATGGCAGTGGTGCTTGTGCCTGCGCGCGAAACGCCTGGCAGCGCGGAAAGCCCCTGCAATAGCCCAGTGAGGATGCCGTCACGCCAGTTCGCAGAAGATGCGGACCGCCACATCTTCCTGTGCTGGCTTGTCAGAAGAAATCCGGTGAGCACCAGGCCGGCACCCATGGCTGCGAGCAGGGTGCTGCCATCGAGCGCTGGGAGAATGAATCTTTCTATGAGCAGCAGCGGGAATCCGACCAAGCCCGTGAAAAAAAGCGCGGTTGCGAAAAAGCCTATTTTTCCCCTGGAATGCCCCCCGATGTCGGTTGGCGCGGCTAGGAACTCCATTGAAAGCGCGAGTATTTCCCTCCTGAAGTAAAGGGCAGCTGCAGCCAGCGTGCCAATATGCAAAAATAGGAGCACTGAAACAACCCCTGAAGGGGTGCCTCCGAAGAAATCCTTGTAAATTATGGTGTCCATTGTTTTCGAGGAAAGCGGAAGCCACTCTGTAACTGCCTGCACCAATCCAAGGACTATTACCTGCAGCAAATCCATGCAAATCGTCAAGGTTTCGGTGCAATAAATTAATAACTTGCTGACATACAACCAAAAAGTGGATTTTCATGCCGATTTGCGAGCGATTCGACCGGAAAGTCGAGGAAAAATGGCAGAAGTGGTGGGAGGAACAGGGCACCTATAACTACGACGAATCAGATTCCGCCCGCCCGGTCTACTCCATAGACACGCCGCCTCCTTTCACCTCTGGCGAGCTCCACATGGGCCATGTGCTATCCTATGCGTACTTTGATTTTGTTGCCCGCTTCAAGCGCATGAACGGATTCAACGTATATTACCCCCAGGGCTGGGACTGCCAGGGCTTTCCCACGGAAACGAAGGTGGAGGCAAAATACGGCAGGAAGCCGCCAGATGAATTCCGGAAGCTCTGTGTGGAGTGGACACACGAATTCATAGCGAAAATGCGCTCTCAGATGAAGTCTTTGGGCTTTTCGGCTGACTGGCGCTACGAATACAGGACAATGGACCCAGAATACCACAGGCGGGTGCAGCTTTCTCTCCTGAAGATGCATGAAAAAGGGCTTATTTACCGATCCGAGCACCCTGTTTACTGGTGCACCCACTGCGTTTCAGCGCTTGCGAAAACAGACACAGATGATGCGGAGCGGGAAACCGAGCTTCATTTCGTGAATTTCGAGCTAGCTGGAAAGCCACTCCAAATAGCAACAACCCGCCCAGAGCTCATGCACGCCTGCGTGGCAGTAGCCTACAATCCGAAAGATGAAAGGTATGGCCAATTGGGGGCGAAAGAGGTGAAGACTGCCTTGGGCAAAACCGTCCCATTCATAGCCGATGCCGAAGTTGACAAGGAATTCGGCTCGGGTGTGGTGATGGTCTGCACATTCGGCGACAAGCAAGACATAGTCTGGATGTACAAGCACAGGCTTCCCCTCATAAAGGCAATGGATGAAACCGGCAGGCTCACAAACGCAGGCGAGTTCAACGGCATGAAAGTCTCCGAGGCGCGCGCCAAGCTTTTGGAAAAATTCAAGCAAGAGGGCAGGTGGATAAGGAGCGAAAAACTCAAGCAGGTAATAAAGGTGCACGACCGATGCAAAAAGCCGATCGAATTCCTGCTTTCAATGCAGTGGTTTGCCAAGATAATGGAAAAGTCAGATGAAATAATCGAAAATGCAAAAAAAATCATGTGGACACCGGACTTCGGCATCCAGTATCTCATCGACTGGGCGAAATTCGTGGAATGGGACTGGGTGATTTCCCGCCAGCGTGTTTTCGGCACACCAATCCCGTTCTGGATTGACAGGAAGACAGGCGAATCCTTTCCCGCAGATGAAAGCGAACTTCCATTCAACCCGCTAGCAAAGCCTGGAAAAAAAGGCAAGAACGGCCAAGAGCTTCATGCGGAAACTTCCACCTGCGACTGCTGGGTGGACTCAAGCATCACCCCGCTTGTCATAGGCAAATGGCCTGATGACGAAAATTTCCTTTCCAAAGTATACCCTGCCTCGCTTAGGCCTCAAGGGGTGGAAATAGTGCGCACCTGGGCATTTTATACGATATACCGCTGCGCAGAACTGACAGGCAAGTCGCCCTTCAAGGAAATTCTTCTGAACGGAAATGTCCTTGCGCCAGACGGCAAGAAGATGAGCAAATCTTTGGGCAACATAATCGCGCCAGACAAGCTTCTCACAGACTACTCGGCTGACGCGGTTAGGCAGTGGGCAGCGCTTTCAGGAGCAATGGCAAAGGACAGACCCTTCTCCTACCAGGACATGCAGTATTCCAAAAGCTTCATAAACAAAATGCTGAACGCGGCAAAGCTGGTGGAAAAATCCTGCGATGGCTTTGACGGCAAGGCAGTGGGGCGGGAGAAACTGCGCCTGGCGGACAGGTGGATCCTCTCCAGGCTCCAGAAAGTCCGCAAAGAGGTCACTGATGATTTTGAATCCTTCCAGTTCCACCATGCCACCAAGCTCCTGCAGGATTTCTTCTGGCACGAGTACTGCG
>JAHFEN010000093.1 GCA_023248455.1 Microcaldota archaeon
AAGCCCGCCGAATTCACTTATTTTTTTCCCCACCCTCCCCTCAAGCGAATCGCCAAGCATCTCCCGCAACTTTTCCTCGAACCGGTCCGCCATAAAATCCCAATCACGCGTTTTTCCCTTAACTTTTATAATGTCCGACCATATGCATTTGCCGCCATTTTTTTTATCGGCAAAAACGGGCGCCTTCGCCTGCGGGCGAAGTGCTCGGCAGAATGCATCAGATAACGGCCTTTAGCTTGGTGCTTAAGGGGTGCGTGCGCCCAGTGCATTGCCGAAACGCCAACCTTCCCCAACTTTTATAATTCATCGAGCGGAAAAGGCTGCATGCGCGTCCAAATAGCGACAGTCGGCCATATAGTCTACGACATACGCAATTACGTTGAAAAATTCCCAGAGCCAGACCACACGGCAGTCATGCGCATGCACCCCAAGGTGAGCGGGGGCGGGTCTGCCGCAAACGTCGCTGTGAACCTGGTCAAGCTTGGCTTCCCATCCGGCGTAGTGGGAAGCGTCGGCAATGACAGGCACGGCAAATTCCTTCTTTCAGACCTGCAAAAATTCGGCGTGGACACCTCCCAGGTGAAGGTTTTCCGGGGCATGACGGGCCTGTCTGTGATAATAATCGACGCCGCAGGCGAGGTGCGCGTGATTGAGGATTTCGGGGTGGCGGACCACCGCCGCACCATTGACCCTGATTACATGGCGCAGGCGAAATTCCTGCACATAAGCGGCTGCGCTTTCCACCTGCTCGATTCTGCAAGCAAGATAGCGCACCAGGCGGGAATACCGATTTCCTTTGACCCAGGGCGTGCAGCCTCGCGCCTCGGGGCGAGGAAGCTTGCGCCCATACTGCACCGGGCGGAATACCTGATAATAAACAGGAAGGAGCTTTTTGCGATGACCGGCTCGCGCGAGGAATCGGCTGCGGGCGAGCTTGCCCGCAAGCACGATCTTGTATGCGTCATAAAGCAGGGCGGCAGGGAGATAATCGTCAAGACCAAGCAGGCCGAGTCATTCACAGTCGAGCCATTCCATGTAAAGCCAGTGGACACGCTCGGGGCTGGCGACGCGTTCTGCGCAGGCTTCATAGCGGGCGTGAACGAGAAAAGGTCGCTTTACGAGTCAGTCAGGTTTGCAAATGCGGTAGCAGCGGCAAAGGTGCTGCGCAAAGGCGCGCAGTCGCTTCCATCGCGCCGCTTCATTTCCAGCAAGTTCAGGATCTGATTTCATGGCAATGGTCAGGAGGGCATTCGTGATCGCGAACGAGAAAAAGCCGGCAGCCAGGGCAATAAAAAAGGAGGCCTGGAAATTCCTCTCAGCGCAAGGTGTCAGGATCACGGCATCCTCGCCGCAGCTTGTCATAACGGTTGGCGGCGACGGCACCGTGCTTTTCTCCAAGAAATATTACGGCACGCCTTTTTTTGCTATAGGGAGCTCCACCAGCTTCATCTGCCAGGCAAAATTCTCCGACTGGAGGGCAAAGCTCCTGCCAGCCCTTCGCAATTTGCGAACAGAGAGGCGCCTGCTACTCTCAGCCGCCATCAACGGCCAAGCGCTCCCGCTGGCGCTAAACGAAGTGGGCGTCCGAAACCCGGAGCCGCGCGTTATCTCACTTCACCTGGCAGCAGGCAAGAGGCACGCGGCATTCCGGGCCGACGGGATCCTTTTCTCCACTCCAACAGGCTCGCCCGCATACTGCTACTCGTGCGGAGGCAAGCAGATGGAAAAAACAGCTGGCAATTACCAAGCGGTCGCAATCGCGCCTTTCAGGAGGCTTTTTCCACCAAGTGTTTTTCCATCCGGCACAGCCTGCACCCTCCGGATCTCCGGGCACGAAAAGCCGGAAATCTTCGTGGACGGGCAGGTGGTCGGGGCATTGCGCGAAAAAGACACGCTTGTGGTGAGGGAAAGCAAAACAAAGTTCCTGTTTGCGAAAGCCTGAGCCTGGCATTAATGATAATGTTACGTAGAGCCTACTTTTACCACAACATTTAAATAACATTATACATAGAATCTCCCCTGGTGGTTTCATGAATCATATAAGGCAGGCAATAGGATATCGCAAGGATCTTATTTCATTGTGGTCTGACAGAACAGTAAAAAGGTCAAGATACGGCTTTGCAAAGCATTTTGGTACGCCTCTTGCAAGCGACCTCCAAGAAGTGTGCTCCAGCTATGTCAGTGCTGCGAGTTTGCACCTCTCAATGGGCCAACCAAAAAAAGCTTACTTCCTGCTCAACAAAACAATCACCAAATATCCATCCAAACAAGATAGCGGATTCTGGCCAAAAAGGCTCGTTTTTACTGTCGAAACCACTTCCCAAAAGCTCAATGCTAAGCATCTTTACGAATATTCATTAAGCCTTCTGGAAAAAACCATTCAGTCTGCAGACCCAAAACTCAAGCCTGGACTAGAAACAATGCTGAATGAAACTAAAACTGAGGCAGCCACCTGGTATGTAGAAAAAGCTAAGAAGGAAGCAGATTGTGGCTTTATCACCACAGCGTCTCTAACAATAAAAGAAGCGCTAAAATACGCGCCAGAAAGGAAAACAGAGCTTTACCCCATGGTAGCAGAGTGGTACGTGCAGCTGGCAAAGACTGAAGCAGCCAACGACTTTCTCTCTACAGCGTCTCAATCGATAGAAGCAGCCTTAAAATACGCGCCAGAAAGGAAAACAGAGCTTTATGACTTTGTAGCAAAAGCGTATCTAAATCGAGCAAATTTAAAGGCTAATCGCATGCCTATTTCAGCTAGGATTGAATTGAAAACCGCGCTGAAATTCGCGGCCTCCACTGGCATCCGTGATGAGATAAATAACAGCCTCGCAATCCTTTCCGGCAACTAGGCAAGAAGCATCCTCAGATAGAATAAAGGATCCCTTGCCTTTTTCTTTGCCTCCCTGCTCGCAATCATGCCAGCAAGCTCGTTCCGAAGCCACACGCTCTTCTTTGCCTTGCCGATCGCGATGTTCAGCATCCAGCCGTGCGACAGCACCTTCTGCATGGTATAGCTGTAATCCACGTCGCTTCCAATTTCCCGCCATAATTCCCTTTCGTATTCCTGGCAGTCAGCCAAAGTGACTTCCCCTCTCTTCAATGCAGCGCCAATTATTTCGGCAGCAATCACCGCGCTTTTCATGCCATTCCCAATCCCCTCTCCAGAGAACGGGTCCACAAGCGAGGCAGCGTCTCCCAGGAGCACAAAGCCGCTGCCTGCGCACTTCCTTCTTGACGAGGCCAAGGGCAGGCTCCAGCCCTTCACTGTTCCCTCAAGCTTGGCTGAAGCGAACCTCCCTTCAAATTTTTTGCTTTTGACGCATTGCTCAAGAACCTTGTGGAGGTTCACCTTCTTTTTCGCAATTTCGGAAAGCAACATCCCGACCCCGACATTCGCTTCGCTTTTGGAAAGCGGGAAAATCCAGAAGTAGCCGGGCATGGACTCGGGGATGAAGTGCACCTCTATGTTGCCGCGCAGCCCCCTGATGCCGGAATAATATGCGCGCACTGCCGAGGCATAGTGCTTCGGGTCAGCAACAAGGCAGCCCCCTTTCCTTGCCACCACGGAATTCACCCCATCTGCGCCTATCACAACTTTCGCATAGTAGTTGCCTTCGCTGCCAGAAGCTCCCTTTGCTTTCACGCCAATTGCCCTCCCGGCATCGAAAATCACCCCAACAACTTCGGTGCTCTCAAGCGTTTTGCACATTTTTTTCGCATTCTGGAAAACAATATCATCGAAATCCGAGCGCCTGCAGACAAAGCCGCCCGAGATTTCCTTTCCCTCAAAAAGCAGCGGTATCTCCACTTCATTTCCGTCCGGCGATGAGAATATCAGCCCCGAGCTTCGCAAAAAGCCCTTTTTTGAAAGCTGGGCTTCCAGCCCAAGCTCTGCCAAAACACTGAGCGCCTTGCCGCCAACCGCGTCCCCGCAGGGCTTGTCCCGAGGGAAATCTTCCTTGTCGATCAGCAGCACCTTGAAGCCTTTCCTGGCAAGGAGCATGGCGCACGATGAGCCCGAAGGCCCTGCGCCCACCACAATCGCTTCGTAAACATTGCCTTCCATTCAACCAATGCCCCCCCTTCTTCCGGCTGGAATTTTTTTAAGAGGTTTTGAGCCAACGCAATCCAAATACGGCAAGGCATATAAATACTGGGTGTTAAAAAAAGATAATAAGTGTTAGGCATAGGCGGGGTCAATTATGAACAAATCCTTTTTCCTTTTTCCAATGCTGCTTCTGGCTCTTTGCCTTGCCCACGCTTCTTCGGCGGAGCAGGCG
>JAHFEN010000007.1 GCA_023248455.1 Microcaldota archaeon
CGATCCAGTCTGCAAATCTCTGTCGGATCTTTCGTTCCGCCAGGGTGTTTGGGGGGGATTTTTTTTCAGGTCAGAGGCCGAGCTATCCAAAGATGCGCTTCAGGTCCTCAACATGGTCAAGCAGGCTTTCCAGGGCAAGGAAAGGTTTGAGCTGGGCAAGGTAATTTCTTCCAAAGAAGAAGTTGGGAAATTGCTGCAGCAGGTAAAAGGCATTTTCGCTGGCAGGGACGACCCGATCGAAATCAGCTACATGCTCCCTGGGCCAGAATCCCTTCCTAGCGCAACCCAGGACCGGGCCATATTCGCAAATGAAATAAAAAGCCAGGCGAAATGGGCAACTGAAACGCTTCCAAAAAGCGAGTTCTTCCTGCGCCTTGTGGAAAAAGGCATTACTGGCACGCCTGAAAGGAACAAAAACGAAGCCAGCCCCAACATCTTCTTTTCCTGAGAAAGTCAGAACATCTGGTCGTGCAGCTCATCTGCGTCCGCGGGGCCGAAGAACTCCCACCAGAACACACGCGTCATGTCCTCGCCCTTGAGCAGCACCACTTCGCAGGAAAGCGCCGAGCCCACCACCACAGAAAGCTCATCAGCTTGCGCCCTCGCGCGCGCAATCGCCTCATCGCGCGTGAGCCCCGAGCCGGTTGTGGAAAGGTAGAAGACAACCTCAAGCGGCCTCTCGCCCGTGGTGAGCCTGTCAATCTGCCTGCCCCACATGGCAATCTCGCGCTCCAGGCGGGCGACCTCGGAATCGCTCTTCGCGGGCGAGTGCAGCTTTGCCCGCCTGCTTTCCGCAAGGCTCCGCTTGGTGCGAATCTCATCAAGCTCGCCCCTAAGCTCGAGCGGGGAAACCAGGCAGCATACCTTGAACGGGAAGCCGGCCGAAGAAATGGCCTTCTCGAACATCTCGCCTGCGATTGAGCGCTGCCTCTCGGTCTTTTCGCTTGAGGACTCGTACAGGCGCGCGCCAAGGAAAATGGTCGCAAGGAAGCTGCCATTCCCCTTGCCCACCACCACGTCCTGCGAAGGCGGGATTTCGAAATTTCTGCCCCTTTCCACGATTTTCGCGTTTTTCATGAGGACCGGGACAATGACATAGCCGTATTTCCAGAGAGCGATTGTCAAAAGGAAGAAAAGCGCTCCTGCTGCAGCAGCTGGAGCTGACTGGAAAAAGAGCGAGGCAGCCAGGCAGAAAAATCCGCCAGCCACCGCCAAAACGGTGTACAGCCGGTTTTCACCTTCCACGCATGGATCTTGCCTCTCAAGTGTTTAAAACATTCCCTGCGCTTGAGCTTCGGGGGATGAGCATGAAGACTCTAGACGCCTTTGACTTTGCGGACAAAACAGCATTCGTCCGCGTGGACCTGAACTGCCCGGTTGATGAAAAGACCCTGGAGGTGGAGCCTTCGGACAGGATTGCAGAACACGCAGCGACCATCCGCGAGCTTTCGGACAAGGGCGCCAAGGTCGTGGTGCTGGCGCACCAGGGCAGGAAAGGAGACTACGACTGCATCTCGCTCTCGCAGCACTCGCTTCTTCTTGGGGCCGCGGTGAAAAAGCCGGTTAAGTTCGTGGATGATGTTTGCGGGGCAAAGGCCAAGGCAGCCATAAAAGCGCTTAAGCCGGGGGAAATACTCCTGCTTGAAAACGTGCGCTTCATGGATGACGAGACAAAATGCAAGACAATCGAGGAAAACGCCAATGCAGCAATAGTGCGCGAGCTTTCGCCTCTCTGCGATGTATTTGTGCTTGACGCATTCTCATCAGCCCACCGCGCACAGGCTTCCATAGTCGGTTTTTACAAGAAGCCCGTGGTGGCTGGCAGGGTGATGCAGCGGGAGGTAGAGGCGCTCTCAAAGCTGTCCAGCCCAGCAAAGCCCGCGGTTTTCCTATTCGGAGGCGCCAAGCCCGACGATTCGATTGGCATAATGCAGCAGTGGCTGTCTGAAGGCAAGCTGGACTTTGCGCTCACATGCGGGGTAATTGGAGAGCTTTTCATACTCGCATCGGGCAGGGAGCTTGGTAAAACGCTTGATTTCATGAAGGAGAAGAAAATGCTCGATTATCTGCCAACTGCAAAGTCTCTTCTTCTGAAATACAAAAGCAAGCTGCTCTTCCCCGAGGACGTGGCCGTGCTGTCAGGGGGCAAAAGGAAGGAGATCGCAATTTACGACCTCCCCTCGCAGGAGGCCATTGGCGACATAGGCAAAAAGACGGCCGCAAAATATTCCGCAATAATCGCATCCTCGAAAACAGTGATGGTGAACGGGCCAGCAGGCATATACGAGCAGAAGGAGTTCGAATACGGCACCAAAACCCTTCTCAAGGCAGTGGAATCAAGCAGCGCATTCTCTGTGATGGGCGGCGGCCACACGCTTTCAGCGCTTGACCGCTTCAAGATAAACAAAAGCAAGCTTGGCTATGTATCCCTCGCAGGCAAGGCACTGATCGAGTATCTGTCAGGCGACGAGCTGCCAGGTGTGAAAATACTGGGCTGAATTTCTTCCACAAGCTGGATTTGCAAGACACTTCGGCAATAATTTTTCCTCAAGCTTCAGCCCGCCACAAGTCAAGCAGGCCCATGACACTAAAGTATATAAATAAAATTTTACACAAGTGGTACTTGCATTGCTTGCACTAAAAATCAACCAGCATCCCGATACCTGTATTGAGAATAAGCAAGGTGGGCTATTGATAATCTATTGCCATGGTGGTGGTTGCCGAATAATGATCGCATCGTCCGTGTTTTTCTTCTTGCTCGCTGCCGGTGACGCCCACGCGGTAAACCAGACGCTCTCATCATGCGGCAACCTCATCTCAAATACTGATTATGTGCTCGCAAACGATATACTCGACTACTACTCCGTCAATGACTGTTTCGTTGCATATCGCCAGCAGAACATCAGCTTTGACTGCAATGGCCACACAGTGGACGGCACGGATTCAGCCTGGTACTCGCACGGATTTTTTCTTTATTACTCCTCAAATGTCACAATCAAGAACTGCATAATAACCGACTTCGGGAGGGGCATCCAATTTTCCAATGCCTTCAGTAATCGCGTTACCAACATAACAGCCAACAGCAACGTTAACTACGGGATCAAGCTCTTTCCAACCTCTTCCAACAATGTGCTCGAAGGAATATCTGCCAGCGGCAACTGGGTAGGCATAGGCATATTCAATAACTTTGACGGCAGCACTGATTCGGGCTCGAATTACAATGATTTTTCAGACATCAATGCAAGCGGAAATCTCGATTCAGGCATACACAGTTACTTTTCCATCGGGAATAGGTTTGCCAATTTCTATGCCGACAACAACAGCTATGGAATAGCGATGCAAGATTCTTCTCGCTATCATTTTTCAAACGGCGCCCTGTCAAACAACAACAATGCAGGAATTTTTCTCCAATCAAACTCAGACAGGAACAGCTTTTCAGACATATCCGCCACCTCCAACAACATTGGGGTGTATCTGACCGATTCCCGCAGTAATTACTTCGCGAGATTCTCAAACGAGCTTCATTACTCCGGCTCAAATGAAATGTTTTATTCCAATGTGGCCCAGGACATATCTTCAGGATCGAACACTGGCTGGTTTCCGCCATGCGCGCAGGACGGATCCATTTCCACTTCCCAGTCCAATACTGCCTGGTACAATGGCACCTCGGGTGGCAGGAATGCCGATGGCACCCCCAATCCATTCCTGAATTATTGGTTTGGCGGATGCAGCGGAATATTCTGGCCAGACTATATTATAGCGCAGGTCAGGCCCGAAAGGCTGATCAACCATATCGGGCAGAATTTCTCGGTAGGGGCCCGGGTAAGGAATATCGGCAGCCAAAACGTTCCGCCCACTTTGTCGTTTGCCCACATATCTGGGAATTGCACTGCCCCTGACCAGCAGGTCGCGCCCCTTGCAGCAGGAGAGGAGGCCAGCGTCACGTTTACCTGCAGGTGCGCTCTTCCCAACCGGAACAGCTTCACGGTGACCGCGGACTATACCAACCGGATTGACGAAACTGATGAGACCAACAACAACATGGACGGGGTCTTCTGGTGCGGCGCCTCCTATGCCCCAATGTGCCAGGATTATGTCTGATTTTTTTGAGGTGGAAATCGCATATTACGCTGCTGAAAAATTTCTGCAGAATTTTTTCATACATGCAACCCCTTACAAATACCACCATTATTATAAATAACGTCTGAAAAATAGCCCATATGCAGCCTTTGCTCAACCTGCCTTTCTTGAAAAAGCCGGCTGTCGACAAGGGGGCAGCCGCTCCTGCCACTCCGGACGCAGCCGCGAGGAATGAGCCGCCCGAGGACGAAATCCGCCTCAAGCTCTACAAGCTCATTATAGACCGCTACCGTGACAAGATAGAGGAATACGAAACAAAATCCGTCTCGGAGCTCAAGTCGCTTGTGCAGCCCCGCGACGAAAAAATAGTGCAGATACGCGAGTCCATCACAGAGGGTTTCCACCCTTACGTGTACGGGGAGCACTTCCTTGCTGGCGCAAAAATTGCCTTTTCGCACGTATCATTCTTCAGGAACATCCCTGCGCCAGTCTCCTTCTGGCTCTCGTTTTCGGACATGCAGGAGATAATGGCAGGCGACGAGATTGACAAGTCCATCCTGTTTTGCTCGGTCCTGCGTTCTCTTGGCTCGGAGAATGCCAAGGTTTTCGTGACCGACACGCGGAATGCATATGTACTATTCCAGTTTTCGGGCAAGAGCTTTGTGGCAGACCACTCGCAGCACGAGCTTGCGGAGTTCGGATCAGCCGAAGATGCGCTCGAATGCCTCAAGGGCAGGATACTCTACTCGTTCAACGACAAGGAGTACGAGGACTTCCAGGAAGGCTGAGAACGAAGGCAAAACTGGCAATGCCCCGAAGAAAGCCAGGGCAGCCCCAAGAGGCTTTGCTAATAAAGCCCTCGGAAAGTCCGACATTATTAGCAGCCTTCGGACTTTATTAGCAGAATTGACTTTGTTAGCAAAGCCGCCCCAAGAACAAGCCTTAAAAACCAATGCCATCCAAGAAGACAAGAAGGCAAACCCCATTCTCGGTGATGAAATGACCAACCTCTCAAAATTCGAGCTTGCAAGGATTATCGGCGCGCGCGCGCTGCAGCTTTCCTACGGCGCGCCGCCGCTTCTCGAGGTTAAGGTTGGCGAATCCTCCACGCAGGTTGCAGGGAGGGAGCTTGAGAGCGGCGTGATACCGCTCGTCGTAATGCGCTGATTGCTCGCTTTCCGAAGCAAAGAATAACCAATCTTGTCTAACCTAAATTGGAAACTGTCGGGCCAAATCAGCCACTTCCCCTCCGCGTCCCACTTGGTGTTGCAAAGTGGATTTAAAGCGATTTGCCTGTGGAAACCTCGGAAATCTCCGATAAAAGAAGTTATTCGAATTCGCTTAATTTTTTCTGCCTCTCGGTCCTCAGTGTGGACCACTTCGTCCGCAAATAGGGCTCAAGCGCAGGGTATGCCTTCCTGTTGTGGACGAATTTCTGCGTCTCTGGGTCGGACGTGTATCCTGAGTTGAACTCCAGGCCGGTCTCCTTTTTTATCCTCTCGATTTCCCTGTCGCGCGTGACTTTTGCGATTATCGAGGCAGCGCCCACAATCACATATGTGTCGTCAGCCTTGTTCTCGCACACCAGCCTGCCCTTTGTTTTGAGGTATTTCTCAATCCGCTTTCCGAATTTCGCAGGCACGTTGTCCGGCGAGTCGATGTAAGACGTTGCCCCCGGAATCCCGAGGTGGTCGATTGCAACAGCCACCTTCATTGCCTCTATTTCGTTGAGATTGTGGTGGTCCATGAGCGTGTTCAGCTCCCCTGCGGTGATTTTCACGGTCGTGTATTTGCAGAGTCTGCCCACTTTCCCGTACAAATTCTCCCGCTGGCGTGGGGAGAGCTTCTTGGAGTCCTTGACGCCCAGCTCCTTGAGCTTGTACTCGTCAAGAGGGTTTATTGCAGCTGCGCAGATCACCATGGGCCCTATTATGCAGCCCCGGCCCGCCTCATCTACCCCTATGATCATAACGCATCGCCTGCTTTTTTCATGGATAGCCTTGTTGCCTTGCCAGCCTCGTCCTTGGAAATAATTATGGGCGCCTACTCCGATTCGTGCATTCCGCACCGCCAGTCCAGTCCATACCAAAAATCACTGGACCATCTTCAAGAATCGCCGCTTCTTTCGCGCATCATTCAACCTCAATATCCTTCACAACAACTGCGTCAGGCTGCTTTCCATCCTTCATTTCGATGCTCGAGTCAGGGAACTTCTCATGCAGCTGGGCAGCAATGTCCACCTTCGGGACGGTCACCAGCTTTCCCACCATCAGGCGAATGACCAGCACGCGGCTCTGACCGGCCGCTCCGCGTATGGCTGATTCGATTTCATCCACAAGCGCCGAATTTCCCTGCTCCATGAGGGATTTCCGAACGAGAATTATTTAAACTCGCACAATGTCAGCCCAAGGGGGCTCGCGCCCCCTTAGTCCAACATGTGCATTCTGCGTCGCAACGCAGAATGCATGGCCAAGGAGCTGCAGCTCCTTGGTACAGCCCAAACCCCCATCTTCAAAATTCGTTCAGCCTGCGCTGCAGCAGGACCTTGCTCTTTCTCATGTACTCCTTTATGGGGATGCACAGCCTCTCCTGCAGGTGCGCAAGCGCCTGCTCATTTGTCTCGAAGCTCTCAGGGGCTTTCGTGAATGCGTGCCGCACGTTTTCGCGCACCTCCCACACACCCACAGGGACGCTGTAGCCTGTTCCTATTTCGCGGAATACAATCGCGCGAGCCTGGCGCCTCATCTTGTACAGCGCTTCGCAGACCCCGAAACGCGCAGCATAATACCCCCCTCCCTGGCTCTCTGCGTACGCCGTCCTGCCCCCGAACATTTCGTGTTCTTCCGAAATATTCACCCTCCCGTCATATTTCCATTCTGCCCACGCTGCAAAGGACAGGCGGATTCCGGGCAGGTGTCCACTTGGCGCGCCTCCCATTGTTTTCTGCTCTCTCTTCCTGCGCAGCTCCTCAATCTCCATGGTGAGTGCGGTCTCGAACTGCTCGTACTCCCAGTTCCCTGGCAGGAGAAGGATTTCAAAATGGTTGTCAAGGTAGGAATTCGAATACACGCACGGTGCCTCAAGCTCGCGGCAGTTCCTGACGGATTCCAGGTATTGCTTTGCAGCAATGTCATCTGTTGCGGTTATTGCCCACTTTGTCGGCACCAGCTTCCGGTTCTCAGGCTTACCCAAAATTCCGGAAGTCAGCAGTTTTGAAAGATAGTGGACATCAAAGCCCTCCAGCAGAAGCTCGGACAGGGCATCCTGCGCCTTAACCCCCTCTTCATGAAGCTCGTCCACCTTCTTGGGGATTTCCGGATTGTCCGAAACCTTGAATTTCTCAATCGGGGCAGAGGCGCCCACAGGATGCGCAACATCGTCCAGCTGAAGCGAGAACACCGGTGTCTTGGAAAAGTGAGCCTCTGCATCCACCGCCTTTATGCTCATGATTGCCTGCTGCGCCTCATCCAGCATGCGGCTGTTCTCCTTCACGCCAGAACGCTTCATGCCCCGCACCATGCGGGCGCGGTTTTCAATTATGTCCTCCATGCTCATGCCGTACATCTGCTGGGGCTCGTCCGCCACCGAAGACTCCGAGACCAGCGGCCCCCAGTACACGTTCGGATAGAAGTTGTGCCCCACGAAAATATTTGGCGGCGACGGGCCGAACATATCCTGTTTGAGGCTGCCTGACAGACGCGCCCTTATTTCAAGCGCAGTGTTGTGAGGGCACCACACCCTGCCATTCCTCTTGCAATTGTCGCAAAGCTTGTTCATGGTTAACGCGAAAATTTGGACGTGCCAGTTTAAAAGCGCTTTTCGGCCTATTTTCCGCTATGCCACAAGGCAAGCTTGCCCTTGTCGGGCTTGGAATCGGAGGAGAAAAGGGCATTTCGCTTGCGGGCCTTGAGGAGCTGAAAGCCTGCGGCAGGGTATTCGCAGAAAGCTACACCAACCTGCTTCCAGAAGGCACGCTGCAGCGCCTCGAAAAGCTCGCAGGGAAAAAAATTGAACTCCTGAACAGGGAGCAGGTGGAAGGCGAAAAAAGCATAATCGAGGCGGCATCCTCCACAAGCGTTGCGCTTGTTGTTCCTGGCGACCCCATGATAGCCACCACGCACGTTTCGCTTGTGCTTGCTGCAAAGAAAAAACAAATCCCGGTGGAAATAATCCACGCATCCTCCATTCTCTCTGCTGCAATAGGGGAATCCGGCCTGCAGGCATACAAGTTCGGCAAAATGGTCACGCTTGCCTACTGGCGCGAGAACTACCGGCCCATGGCTGCGTACGATGTGATTGCGGAAAACCTCTCGCGCGGCCTTCACACGCTCCTCCTCCTTGACATAGACGAAAAGCTCGGGCCCATGAAGCCGTCCGAAGCGGCAGGGCTATTGCTGGAAATGGAAAAAACCGGAAAGAAGAGCATTCTGCTTCCTGAAACTAGGATATTGGTTTTAAGCGGAATCGGCCTTGCAGATGAGGTGAAACGGTATCTATCCCTAGGTGATGTCGCCTTATCGCGGCAGATGCTTCCCCTTCCGGGAGTTCTGGTAATCTCAGGGACACTCCATTTTCTCGAGAGCGAGTACCTGCAAGCTCTGCCATGAGGGTTGGCTCGTAATACCTGCCTGCCCTAACTTCAGCTGCAATATTTTTCCTTTCCCGCAGTTCAGTAAGCACAATTCCCTGCAACTTAAGCTCCTTGTCATATCTCAGCGCTAAGCCTCCACACATGCCCGCGACATCTTTCAACTTCGCCCTGAACCTGCGGAACTTCGCCTTCCTTATTTTTGGAAGAAGGATGGTCTTCTGATCTTCCATCTCGCTGGGTTTGACAAGCCCTTCGAATATCCTTGCGATCTGCATTTTGTCTTTAATGTAAGGCAGTTCCGCATCCCACAGGTTGCGCCCGATTTTATATAGAACCATTACCGGGCTTCCGTTATCTGACGATTGGTTGAGAATCTTTTTCTTGAACTCCCGCTTCCCTCGGATTATGATGCAGGCACGTTCGAACCGTTCTAATTCCTCTTCAGATATCCTGCGCTCAAAGCGGTCAGTCACCGTGTCCGTTTGGGGCGAATATTTCACAATTTCCTGCATGAGCATTTCCGAGAGCAGCCAGGAAATCTTCCTCCAAAATTCGACCTGCAGCGAACCTTTTATCACCGTCCTGTCAATCAGACCCTGCTTTGCTTGCTTACTGCCTTTGACAGGGTCGAGCTCCCAGAAATTCAGTATGCCGTCTATAACTTTGATGAATGCCGCGCTTATCCTGCGGTTCGCCCTCACCAGGTATTTTGAGTAGTTGTCGCGTATCTCGGTGAGTGTTTCGCCCGCCTTCTTTTTCTTGACAGGGTCGCGCGTTAAAACGCGGATGTCCTTTTCCACTTCCCGCCCGAAGCAATGCCGCAGATCGTTAAAAATATCCTTAGCCGAATGTAATGTTTCGATTCTGATTTCGCCGTCTGCAATGCAAGCTGTCCGGTACTTGATGTTCTTCTTGTCGCGGGTGTCTTCCCTTATGTCGTGGAGCAGCGCGGACACCACCCATTCTATAGGCGCGCCCAGAGCTGCTGCGAAAAGCCCGGCTCTCAAATTGTGGGTGACTGCCAAATGCCCGCTTTTCCTTAATTCATCCCCATAAGAAAGATCAATGAGGCAGATGGCAAGCTCCACTTTCAGCCTACCGCGTAGCCAGAGTTCGGCCTGCATGTCCACTTCTTCATTTCCTGATAGGATCCTCTTCTCAGCAGCCTGCAGATGCTCCCTGACATACACGTATCTTCTTGCTACATCGTTGATTGCTTCATCAGGGACAATATCTTGGAGGTGATAATCCAGCTCTTCCCTGAGCCTCGATTCCAGCTCTGCCTTGTCAAAGAGATTCAGGCTTTTTTTCAAAAGTTCCAGCCATCTCTTTGCTGGAGTTGGGGTGAGTTTTCCTGGTTCAAAGGAATACTCACGATTTACAAGCAAGTAGCTGGCTGTTGAGGAAGGCGCAATAGGCCAGGCGTTTTTTATCTCTGCATTAGGATATGCCGTTCTCTTCGCCGGAACTGTCGTCAATATCAGAGCATCTACCTTGAAAGTACTATTATTACACAGTGTTCCTGTTTCTTACACAGTATGAATATTTGCATTAATAAGCGTTTCTACTTCTCATTCGATTGCCGCGCCTTTTTTCGCAAGGGAAATGGGATGGCAAGCAAAGCCAGTCTGCTCGGAAATTCTCCTTGCAATGCCTGCCTGCGAGCTCTCTTCGCACAGCACAAGCACAGCGCCGCCTTCCCCCCCCGCTCCAGTCAGCTTCGCCCCATGCGCTCCGGAAGCAAGAGCGGAAGAAACAGCGGTTTCGATGCCCTCTGAGGACATTTTCCTTTCCCGAAGAAGCGCATGGTTCTCCTCCATCAGTCTTCCCAGCCTTTTCGGGTCCGGGTTTTTCATCTCTCCGACAATTTTTTTCCAGACAGGGGCGTACTCCTCGCGTATCTCCAGCCTCTTTTTCCCAGACACCTCAGATGGCGTCATGGAAACCCCGAACTGGGACGCGAATGTTTCCAGCATCTTCAGCGTGCCATCCTTTTCCCCCCTGAACGTGTCAATAAGAAACAAAGCTGTGCCTGCGGGCAGCGAAAAATTTGCAGGAGAGGAATTGAATTCCGGGGGCTCAAACGAGCGCTGGAATATCAGCGACTCCCCAAAGCTCACTGTCTTCGCGTCAATGCCCGAGGCCCTGCCTCCGTGAGCAAGAAGGTCGCCTGCCTGGGCTGCGGCGAATATTTCCTCCGTGGAGGGTGTTTTGCCTGCAAGCCTGAAAAGCCCGGCTGCAAATGCTGCGCAGAACGAGGCGCTCGCCCCCACTCCCTTCAGCTTCCACGAAGGCAGGAACTCTGCCTTGCAGGAAGGCACATTCCCATTTGGGAAAACTGCGTTTGCCACAGCCTGGTAGATCTCAAGCTCCTCCGCCCCCTCGTAAGCGCCATCTCTTGTTATGACTCCGGTCCCATAGCTCGAATGGAGGGAAACCCCGGCGCCTTCCCACCTCCCGAACTTCACGCGGTTTCTGGGCTCAATGGCAATTGCTAGCACAGGCGAGCCGTAAACCACGTAGTGCTCCCCGAAAAGTATGACCTTGCATGGCGCAGACGAAACAAACAGCATACACAAAACCTGCTGCGGCAGATATACCTGGCCGTTTTTCGCTTAAGGTGCGGATTGTTCGCCGCAGCACATACAACTCCTGCTCCGGCAGCTTATTAATCCATTTCGCTGCAAAAGACGTGCATGGACGATGTGGCCATTCTCACGGCAGCATCCTGCGCAGCGCTTGCAATAATCGTATACCTCATGTGGCGCTCTGCAACAGGCGAGGGCTGGAAGTCCCTGACTCACAGCGAAAAGAAGCGCTGGAGGATGGAAGAGGAAAAGCTCAGGGAAAAAGGGCAAGCCGGTGCCTGATGGCTGCCTCTTGGTGTTGCAATGATGGGGGAAAAAGTGGCTGTGCCTGCA
>JAHFEN010000094.1 GCA_023248455.1 Microcaldota archaeon
GTCTTCTTTTTTATCAGCGCGGTAAATATCACTATCGATGATTCTGTAAAAAAGCCTGAAATTTTCTGGTTTAGCTATTGGTGGAAGTTCCCCCTCCCCGCTGACCATTATCTCCCCCCCAGGTCTAGCGACCCACAGCATGTTTTCCAAGCCTGATTTTTGCGTATGGTGCGTGCCATAGTGGGCAACGACAACATCAAAGTAATCTGGCGGGAAGTTTTTATACAAGCCAGCAGCCGTGCAGGTCGTTGTGTGTTTCATGATGCCGACGCGAATGCCAACCGATGTAAGGGAAGTTGCGTGGAATTCCATATTGCCGCCCCTTATTAACTCCGTCCACTGGTCCCCGGTTCCAACTCCGACATCCAGCACTCTCAGGATTTTTCCCAAAGTCCGGGCTTCATCTGTGCGCCTGAGCAAAAAGGTCCTGACGTTCGGTCTTGTCGGTACATAATCGTTCCTGTCAATGGGCTGCGCATACCTTTCCAAGGGTGTGCTGTGGGCACTCCAGTGGGTTGCCATCCCATGTTTTTCTTCATAATGCGCATTTTTTCGCGTATCCTGCTTTGCGTTCGCCAAGTCAATCCGTGATGGTTGACCGAAAAGATATCCTCTGGGAAACTGTCCTGATAATCCCCCCCTGGGCCGTATATTCGACTCTAGCTGTACATTTTCTGTGTTCACAAGCATTTTTTCAATCGTTGTCATAAGGGGAATAACGTGCCTGTATTATTTTTTATGGGTTGTGCTCATACTTAGCTTTACGGATTACTCTGTGGTCCAATGTCTCCATCCGCCCAAACTCTCGAACAACTCTTGAATTGCTCTTTTGTAGTGGTGGACAAGCCGCGCGGCCCATCTTCCCACGAGGTGGCGGCATTCGTGCGCAAGATACTAGGCGTGGAAAAGTCAGGCCACTCAGGCACGCTCGACCCGCAGGTTTCAGGCGTTCTTCCAGTCGGAATTGGAAAAGCGACAAGGCTCCTCCCCTACTTGACGACGAAGGATAAGAAGTACGTATGTTTGATGAAGACCGGGCGGGAAATGAGCGGGCAGGAAATAAAGGCCCTTTTTAAGCGCTTCACAGGCTCCATAACCCAAACTCCGCCGAAAATGAGCGCTGTGCGCAAGGTGGCGCGCCAACGCAAGGTTTTTTATATTAATCTCCTCCAATTACAGTCCACGAAGGTGCTTTTCGAGGTGCACTGCGAAGCTGGAACCTACGTCCGCGTACTGGTTTCAGACTTCGGCAGGTTCTGCAACGGCGCGGAGATGCTCGAACTGAGAAGAACCTCAGTCGGCAACATCCCAGAATCCGCCTGCCATAGCTTGCAGGAATTATCCGACGCGATGTGGCTTGCACGCGAAAAGCGCGACGAGTCGGCTATCAGGAAAATCCTGATGCCGGCGTCTGAGGCGCTCTCCCTTCCTAAGATTGCGGTGCATGGTTCCGCCGTCGAGGCGGTCTGCGCTGGCTCGCCGGCTTACCGGCCAGGCCTCTCCCTTTTTGAGGGGGGCATTTCTGAAGGAAAAGAAGTTGCCCTCATGACAGAAATTGGCGAGCTTATCGGCGTTGGCAAAGCGCTAATGAGCTCGGACAGGATAAAAAACGAAAAGAGGGGCGCAGTCGCCACTCCGCTCACAATAATCATGAAAAGGGGAACGTATCCGAAAAAATGGTGAGATTTCGGGAAATTGACCGAACACATTGAAAAATGGTAATTGGGAAAGGTGCCGGGATCGCATAACCTGGTAGTGCGCATGCCTGGAAATTTTATTTCACTCGAAAGCATGTGGTCGCAAGGCCGTATGGGTTCTGGCGAGAAACCCCGCATATGTGGAGTTGCGCCGCCCAAAAATCCCATTCCCGGCGCTTCCCTTTACGGTTTCATTGAAGGATGGAAAAGTGGTGAGTACTAATGGCTGAAAAAGATGCGAAACAAGGCTCTGAAAAGCCCCAGGGCGGAAAGCCTGAAAAGGGCCAGCACAGCTTCAACCGCGGTGCGACTGGCGTGGGCGACTCCAAGGAAAAGCAGGCGCCCCGCAGGCCCCAGCAGGTCTCATCAAAGCCGATTCTATCCGCATCAGGCCAGGAAATACGCGGAGTGGTCCGCCTGGCAGGCCGAGACCTTAGGGGCAACCTGCCAATCAGGCGCGCCATCACTTCAGTAAAAGGGATCGGGATAAACCTCGGCACGGTCATATCAGAAATAGTGACACAGCAGCTTGGCATGAACGACAAGACCATGCTTGGCGAGCTTTCCGAGGACGAGGTGCAGAAGCTCGAAAACGTTCTCACGCACCCGGAAAATTTCGGTGTCCCGGCCAGGATGTACAACAGGCAGAAGGACATCTACACGGGAAAAGACATGCATCTCATCAGCTCTGATCTCACTTTTACGGTAAGGCAGGACATTGACCATGAAAAGGACGCCAACACCTGGCGCGGCTACCGCCACGCATACGGGCAGAAGGTGCGCGGGCAGGACACAAGGAGCACTGGCAGGACTGGGATGACAGTTGGAGTGCTGAGGAAGGCAGTGCTTGCAAAGGCAGGTGCGGCTGCTGCCGCACAGACTGGCGCAGCGGCCCAGGCAGCAGGCACTCCGGGGGCGGCAGCCCCCGCAGCAGGGGCAAAGGGCGCAGCTGGCCCGGCTCCGAAAGCAGCAGCTCCAGGGGCGGCTGGCGCACCAAAAGCAGCGCCTCCAAAGAAAGAAGAAGCTAAGAAGTGATCTTTATGGGTGACCCACGCAAACTCAAGAACAAGTACGAGACTCCGCGAAAGGTCTGGGATGCTGAGCGGATCAAGACTGACAAGAAGCTTTCCAGCACCTATGGCCTGAAGAACACCCGCGAGGTCTGGATGACCCTGCAGCACCTGAAAAAGGCGCGCAGGAATGCCATCCGGCTGCTTTCGCTTGGCACAAAGGGAGCCGAGAATGGCAAGCCGATCATTGCTAGGCTCGCAAGGCTGGGTGTGCTTCCTGCCGAGGCCAACCTCGAGGATGTGCTTTCGCTTACTGTTGAGAATTTCCTGGACAGGCGCCTGCAGAGCCGTGTGATGAAAAAAGGCCTGGCAAGGACCGCCATGCAGGCGCGCCAGCTGGTCACGCACGGTTTCATAGCAGTCAGGGGCAAGCGCGTGACAGCGCCATCCTATCTGGTGACAGCTGAAGAGGACCAGTTCATCTCATACTACAAGCCGATTGACATATCGGTGCACGATGCTGGGGCAGAGCCAAAGAAGGCAGCCCCAAAGGAGGCCGCGCCTGAAGCAGAGGTTCCCCCTGCCCCGAAAGCTGAAGGGTAATTGGTGATTATTGTGACAACCAAGGAAAAGGAAACAGAAGCCAAGTATGAGCAGGCTCATGAGAAAAAAACAGAAGAGGCGAAGCGCGATGCTGAGCATGCGGAGAAAAAGGAGCGCGAGCACACTCACGATAAAAAAGCAGAGGAAGCTCCTAAGCGCGAGCAAGCGGCAGAGAAAAAAAATGGGGAAGCCCCAAAGCACGAAGCCAAGCCCGAGCACTCCCACGAGAAAAAACCCGAAACGCCATCTGTTCCTTCAGAAAAGAAAGATGACGCTAAACCCCCTGCGCCGCCTTCCGGCGGGGCGGCGGCTTTGGCACAAGCACCAGAGGCAAAGCCCTTCAGGCGCGAATACAAGTGGGCGGTCGCTCACGTCTATTCCTCGAAAAACGACACGATCATCACAGTGACGGATATATCTGGCGCGGAAACGATTGCAAAGGCATCGGGCGGCATGATTGTCAAGGCCGACCGCGAAGAGGGAAAGCCATACGCCGCAATGCAGGCAGCGGCTAAAGTTGCCAACGAAGTGAAGAACCGCGGGATAACAGGCTTGCACATCCGCATACGCGCCCCGGGAGGCAACGGCGCAAAGACTCCTGGAGCTGGCGCGCAGGCGGTAGTCCGCTCCCTAGCGAGGATGGGCCTTCGAATTGGGAAGATTGAGGATGTGACCCCCACGCCGACCGACACCACAAAGAGGCCTGGCGGCAGAAGGGGCCGCAGAGTGTAGAGGGTGATATTGATGAATATCGAGTTGACTTTGGAAAAGGAGAACCGGATGCAGTTCCTCCTGAAGGGAAGCTCGGCGCAGTTCTCCAACCTCGTCCGCAGGTACGTGGTGGGCCAGTTGCCCACATTCGCAATCGACCGCGTGACATTTTACGAGAATTCCTCGGCGATGTTCGACGAGTACCTGGCGCATAGGCTTGGCCAGGTGCCGCTGGTCTCGGACATTTCCAGGCC
>JAHFEN010000095.1 GCA_023248455.1 Microcaldota archaeon
AAGGTGGACCTATCGGAGAAGAAGATGGCTGAAGTTGATGAGCTTGTCGCCAAATTCGCCAAGAAGGCAAAGAAAATCGAGCCCAAAGTTATCGAGGCGGAGCCGGCTGCTGCCGAACCTGCTCCTGAAGCAAAGGAAGAGGCCAAGAAGGAGTAGCTCGCTTCTGCTTGCAAACGATTATATAGTGCCTATTCGATAATCTGACGGGAGGAACGCACAGAAAAAGGTAGTGAATATGGAAATGGAAGAGCACGCCAGGGTCATTGATTTCATGCCTGATGGCAGGAGCACTGACCGCGAGCGCGAGCCAACCGCCCAGCTTGTGGGCGAGAAATACTTCACTCTCCTAGAGGTTGCAATAAAGCGCGGCGCGCTGTGCGCGCTTGGCCAGAGGCTCTACGTAGGGAAGGACGCAAGGCCGGAAGTGGAGAAGATAAAGATGAGGATAGATTTCAACGACCTGTCAGCAACCGCGCGGAACGAGCTTCCGCTGGTGGCAAAAAACATCATACACGACCGGGAGGCCGACTTTGTCAACATGTTCAACAAGGCAGGTCCAATTTCAATAAGGCTCCACCAGCTCGAGCTCCTCCCGGGGATAGGGAAGAAGCACCTCAAGGAGATACTTGAGGCGCGAGAGGCAAGGCCGTTTGAAAACTTCAAGGACGTGCAGGCCCGCGTGGCGCTGCTTCCCGACCCCGCGAACCTCATACTCACGCGCATCACCGAGGAGCTCCACGGCGACTCCAAGTACTACCTGTTCGTGAGGCCGCCCTCCAGGCACCACGAGGAATACGGCTACTCGCGGTGAGAGCCATTTTTCAATTTTTTAGGCTATTAAATAATGGACCTATTGATTAACACCAAATTTACCCTTAAAATACAAGAAAAAATTAAGGGCAGAATAGATTTGTCACCACAACTTGGAAGATCGTCTCATGAGAAGCAAAATAATTGAATAGTTCAGAAAATATTTCCCCATAGGGTTCCTTGCGCTTTTGTTTGCCCACTGGGAAAATTATTTTTTCTGCAGTTTTTGCTTTAAATCTAGCTTTTCATGGGCGTATTTAATCCGGTCTCGCATTTCCACGTTTATAGCATCTCTCTGGCCTTTATCCTGATCAAGGGCAGAGACAGTAACAGACCCATTTTCATTGTAGTTGAACTTAACGGTGGCGTACGGTTCCTTGCTAACACCTGAAAATACCATCAAGTAGCTGCCTCCAGCCCGTTTCTTGACTTCAACTGGGTAATCTCCCGCCGAGCTGAGTCTAGAAACAACATGCATGTCGTAACGTTGGCTATTCTTCATTGCATTCAAGACAGCACTACATACCAGCTCCATATCTTTCGAGCCCGTAGTCATTTTACCTTTCCCTGCAGTGTTCCCTAACGCCTCCTTTAGAGTAGAAGACGTCGATTCCATGATGACTTCTCGGGATTTTGTAAGTTGCATAATGAACATTTCATCACCGATTATCAATAATATAGAAAGTTATTAAAAAAGGTCAGGTGTCCGAACGTTCAGTCGGACTTCTGTATCATTCTCGTATTGCTCCTCCTGCACCTTGCTCTGCATTAAACAATAGGGCTTTTCTTTAACACCTTGGACAGTGAGTTTTCCTAAATAGACGCGAGTGCAACATAAATTCTAAGGGATTTGTCTGATAGGCTTCGGAATAGATGTCTTCTTAAAATTAGGTGGACAGAACTTTAATGCGGGCCCGTGGCGCAACCTGGATAGCGCGTCTGGCTTCGAATGCCCTTTGGGATTTTCCAAAGTCTGGTCACAAGGTGCGATGCGAAACCCTCTGCAATGCGCGTATGCTTTGGGCGCCATGTCGCACCTTGTGCAGGGGATACCAGAAGATTAAGGGTTCAAATGCCACCCCAAGGGGGCTTCGCCCCCTTAGTGCGGCTCCCCCAAACCCCCGCGGGTTTGCGGCGGATGAAAATCCCTTCGGGCCCGTTTTTGTTTTTTTATTTATTATTTTGGAGGACTGCGATGGGATTGGCAGTTGCTTTTTTCATTCTTCTTGCGGCGTCCTTAGCCCACCCCGCATTCCTTGTTGGCGAGGGAAGAGTTGGGGAAAAAATACCTGTCCTGTGCGAGAGGCAGGAATATTTTTATGTTTCAGCGCCAGCAGGCGCGGCAGTGCGCAAACCGCTTGATTCGGATTTCCAGTCTTCATTCACCCCGGAGGTTGCAGGCCCGCACACAGTGCAGTGCGGCAATGAGACAAAAGTTGTGGGCGTGGCTCCAGCAGCGGTGGCAGGAAAGGCGCGGGAAGAGCAGGGGATTGTGCCATCGGATTCGCTCGTTCTCGCAGGCGTGGCAGCGCTCCTGTTGTTTTTCGCAGCCTTCTCAGCGCTCCTTGCAAAGCAGATGATTTTCGGGCGCACAATTTTCGTGAAGCATGTGGAAGGGGGAAGGGCAAGGCTGCATGTCCGGGCAGGGAAAAAAATGGGGCGAGTGGAAATATCCGACCCAGTGTCCATGGGCTATCCTGGGGAGGCGCTTCGCTTTTCCATTCCGCTCCTTCTGCCCGGAGCCGAGTGGTCGTACGAATACGAAATCGACGCGCAGGAGCGGGCGCTTCCTGCGGGCCTGGAGGCGGATTTCGGGGGAAAGAAAATTTCCATCCTCTCAGTTCTTTACATCGAAAGGAAAAAGAGCGAAACTGGGATTATGGCAGGCAAAAAAATGCCCAAACTGAAAAGGAAGCTCCCCAAAGCCGCGAAGTGACTCACTCCTCTTGCGCTTTTCTCGAGCCCAAAATAAGCGCTAACAGGATCATATCGACCAGCGCAAAGGGAATCAGGAGAATTTCGATGAACCGGAGAACCACTATTTCAATTGCCAGGAGCGAGGCAAACAGCACCACTTGCGCGTTCTTGAGACTCTGCCAGATCAAAAGCGAGCCCAGAAAAAGCCCGGCAAGGCTGGCTGCGGCGGCGATTGACATGGGAAGGGCGAGGTATGCGAAGAAGACCAGCACTGCTGCGCAGACAAGGAACACCTCGGCTGCGACAGAGACCAGCACGTGCGAGCGGGATTCGTCCTCGTCCACGCCGAAAATGTTTGTTGCCATCTAAACCAGCTGACTCGCCGTAGCCAGGATCTCCTGCGGAGAGAGCGAAAATACTTTCCTGCCCGCATATTTAAGCGTTTGCGCAATCCTGAGGGCAGACGACTTGTCGGTTGAGCCGAAAAGCTCGCTCCGCGCATCCACAACAGCGTTTCTTAATGACTTTTTCTTGTGCGAGAAGAGCGCGCCAATGGCCTTTTCGGTGCTGCTGTCAAGCGTAAAGCCCGTCTTCTCAAGGGAGATAATGCACGAGTCCACCTTGGGCGCAGGCACAAACGAGCCCCGCTCAACAAGGGCGAGAATTTCGATCCTGAATGAAAGCTGCGCAAACACCGAGAGCCTTCCGTAATTCCTGGTGCCGGGCTTGGAGACGAGCCGCTCGGCGACCTCTTTCTGTATGCAAATGACCGCCTTCTCGAAATCCATCCTGGAAAGCTTGAGAAGCGCGGAAGAGGTTATGTAATATGGGATGTTGCCCACGATGCAGTTGAAGGGCCTGCCTGCCTCGAATTCCAGGAAGTCCTGCTCGATTACCCTGACCCTCTTCTGGCGCTGGAACTTCATCCTAAGCGCTTTTGCCAATTTGGGGTCGATTTCCACTGCCGTGATATGGCCTGCGCCAGCTGAAAGGAGCTTGGCAGTCAGCCTGCCGTCGCCTGCGCCTATTTCAAGCACAGACTTTCCTGCGCCATTCGCGCACTCTGCCTCGAATGCGAGCACTGATTCGTCCGCAAGGAAGTGCTGCCCGAGTTTCGGCCTCATTTTTAATCACCGTAACTGAACTGCCGCTTTGCGGGCACGAAAAAGCTGCGTGGGTTCGCCTCATTTTCCCGCCCCTAAAGCGAATGCTGTTGGCAGGCGCGAAAAATTGCGCGCATGGGAACTCACATTGAAGTGAGCACCATGGCAGAGTCGTGCTCGATCATGACGGTGTGCTCGCGCTGCGACACCAGGCCCCTGCCAGTGTCCCGGAGGACAGGGTATGGGTGCAGCGCGCCGGAATTCAGAAGCTCCCGAAGCGAGCTTGTAAGCGTGAGGCGCGACTTGAACACCCCTGACAGCCAGCGCTCTGCGAATGGAAGCGAGAAATAGTTGTGCACTATGTGCGTGAGAAGCTCGCGGGAGTATTTCATTCGCAGCTTCGGAGTTGCCTGAAGCG
>JAHFEN010000096.1 GCA_023248455.1 Microcaldota archaeon
GTGCGGCGCACGTTCAGGCGCCTGTGGCGGAACTGCACGATGATCCCTGAAAGCGTGGAAAGGGTTTCCTTTGGCATGGAAATGGGCGGGGTGGTGAGCCGCGTGACCGTTTCTGCCGCGTTGTCAGCGTGCAGCGTGGCATAGACCGAATGCCCGGTGTGCATTGCCTCGAAAAGTATTTCCGCTTCTCGCTGCTTCCTCACCTCGCCCATGATTATCCTGTCAGGCCTCATGCGAAGCGAGTTCACCAGCAGGTCAAGCATGGTCACTTCGCCCTTGCCCTCAGCGTTTGGCTCGCGGGTCACCATGGGCACCCATTGCAGGAAGTGCGGCAGGGTGAGCTCGCGGGTGTCCTCGATCGAGATTATGCGCTGGTTTGCCGGAATGAGGCACGAAATGGCGTTCAGGAAAGAGGTTTTTCCCGAGCCTGTGCCGCCTGATACCAACAGCGACAGCTCGTTCTGTATGCAGAGCCAGATGAGCCCTGCCATCGAAGCCGAGATGCAGTTGAGCTCTATTAGGTAGGGGATGGTCCATGGATTTTTCGAGAATTTGCGGATTGTGATTGTGTTCCCGAAAGACGATACCGGGTAAAGGGTGGCATTCACGCGGTCGCCTGAGGCAAGGTGCGCGTCCATCACCGGAGTGAGCACGTTTATCTGCTTGCCTATCCTCCTGCCGATCATTGCCGATATGTCGTAAATCGCCTCCTCGCTCTTTAGCATGACATTGGTCTTGCACCAGCCGTATTTCTTGTGGTAGACCCAGACAGGCTCGCCGGATGAGTTTATTGCCACCTCCTCAAGGTGCTCATCATGCATCAGGGGCTCAAGGTCGCCAAGGCCAAGCGAGTTTTGCAAGAGGTAAGCGGTGAGAACTGCCTTGTCTGTCTCGGCAAGGGTGGGAAAATGCTTCCCAAGGAGGAAAAGCGCGCGAGACTCGAACTTCTTTTTCACCTCGTCGCGCTTCTTGGGGTCCATTATTTCGGTGATGTCCAGCTTAACAGTGGTGATGAGCTCGCCCTTGAGGGTGTTCAAGACCAGGCGCGTGCCTTCTGAGAGTTCGCGCACGTTCACTTCGTACATGGGGGTGAACTCGCCTTGCTTTGTAAAGATTTTGGCAAGCACCTGTATGCCCTCGTTGTCAAATACGTAGGAGTCAATCATCCCTTCTTTTTCGGCGCGCTTTTTAACTTCGGCCATGTGAACCCACCCTGCAAGCCCTTATGGCTTTCAGACGCGAAAACATCGTCTTCTTTGTTTAAAAAGTATGCAGGCGGCTGACTCGGGCGGGCAAACGCATATTTAACCTGCGCCCGAAATCCCACCATGGACCTTTTTTGCCTCGGAACGCCCGTTATTGACCTGTTCGCGAAAGTGGGCGGGAAAACCATTGTGCAGCTTGGCATAACCAAGGGCGCCACCAGCTATTTTCCTGCGGACAAGCTATCGGAAATAGAGCGCCAGCTCGGGAAGAGGATCATCTACCGGTATGCCGGCGACAACGCGCGGAACGTTTGCGAGGGGTTTGCGGCGCTTGGAGGCTTTGCAGGCTACCAGGGGGCGGTGGGGGATGACGAAGGCGCGGCTTATTTTGAGGCTAACCTCCAGCAATGCGGAATAGCCCCTTTCCTGCAGGAGAGAAATGGAAGCACGGGAAAAATACTTGCGCTCATCACCCAGGACAAGCAGAGGACTTTTTGCGCTGATTTGGGGGTTTCCCTGACAAGCGACAGATGGGAAAGGCTCGCGCTTTCAGGCTCCAAAATGTTCTTTGTGGCTTCAATCACGCTTGCAGGGGGCCACAGTGTTTCGCGCCTTGCCATGCGCTACCTTGATGCGTTCAAAAAAATGGGGAAAAGGATAGCGGTTTCGCTTGAGAACCCCCCCATGGTCGCAAAGCACAAAAAATCCCTGCTTGCAACGGCAAAGAAATACGCGGACGTGCTCTTCATGAACGAGGAGGAGGCTGAGGCGCTTCTTGGCAGTGGCTACGAACGGAAACTTCTCGCCCTCAAGCCTCCAATCCCGGTATATCTGAAGAAAGGAAAAAACGGCTCTGTGCTTTTCCTGCACAACAAAGCACTAAGGATTTCGGCTATTGGCGGGAAGGTGGTGGACACGACTGGCGCAGGCGACGCATTCGCCGCAGGCGTCCTGTACGGGCTTTCGCGCCACTACTCGCCCCTGGGAAGCGGAAGGCTTGGCTGCATGCTGGCAACTTCGGTAATCAAAAAATTCGGGGCTGGAATACCGATGAAGCACACGAGGATAAGGATAAGGCACAATGTGTGATGCGCAGCTAGGAAAGGAAGATTTCAGTAGAGTGTCTTCATCAGGCGCATCTGGAGCTCAAGCACGGCGTTATATATTATCGGTCCTGCTGTAGTGTGCCCCGAATCTTCCAGCAGCTTCAAGCCTTTTGCACTTATAGATAGGTCTGCAAAAAGACAGTCCAGGCCCTCGGAAGCAAGATGGAGGGAGAGGAAAGCAGCTGCGATGTCTTCCTTTCTTGCTTTTTTTGGAATGGATTCTTGCCTCAGGATAGTCGGCAGGACGCCTGCGGAGGCAGAAGCGATTTCTCTTTCAAGGAAATGGAATGCGACCAGTAGGGCAAAGCAGCCTTCTTGGCTCAATGATAGGCGGTCCTGAATAGAATCATAACTGCTTGGAGGATCTTTGACAGAGAGGGCAAATGGGATGATGTCTGTGAGCTTTTGAAAAGTCTGGCTTATGTCTATCCTGTCAAGAGCGTCGCTACGAACGACCTTTGGCTCAGTACCTGGCCTTTTGGCAGTCAGCACTCCGGGCAGCTTTTCCGACCTCGAGGAAGAAGGGGCAAGCCTAAAAGCGATGGTAGCTTCTGCCAGAACCCGAGGTTTGTTGGAAAATATCGGGTTGAGGAGCGCATATTCGTGCACTGCCTGCCGAGAAACGGATCTTTTCATTTAAACCACCTCATCTAACTCTTGACCTAGTTAAAATCCTGTTTATTGGATCTCTTACGGTGCCTGAAAAGTCTTCCCAAGCTTCGTCTGGAGTCATTTTCATTTTTTCGGAGAGTTTCTGAAATTGGTCTCCTTGCGAATGAGCTAAGTATAACTGTTCTATTTTTTCCTTGTTTTTCCCAAAGGCAGCCTGCATCTTGCCCCACTCATTCTTGAAACTCGATTCCATAAGCCGCAACTCATCAACTGTTAAAGCCTCTTTTAGCAAACCGAAGTCGAATTCGAGGTCTATTGAACGCAGGCTTGTTGGACTTTTGCCGCCGAATTCCCCGTAGTCTATTCTGCGTGCGGTTCCAGACTCATCGATCAGAAAGTTGCGAGGGTGGGAATCCCCTAAGCTGAATGCGCCAGCTTGCGCAGCCAATCGCATCATTGAAGACAGAAAATTATTCCTGACTGCATGGTCACCTCCAGGGTCAAGTATTTCGATTTGGAGGGTACCGTACTTTCCCACTTCAAAGAATTCCTTCATCGTCATGCCTTCAGAACGCGTCATGACTCCGATACCGTTTATCGTATATATTTCATAGCCTATATCCGCACCCATGGCACTATGCACTTCCTCTGCGAGCACCTCATTAGAAACATCGGCAAGCTTGACTATCATATGAGTCCCGGCTTTGGTACGTATATCAAATACTGGCGCGGTGCCGGTCAGCCTGATAGCTCGAGAGTCGAAATCATAGCCTGAGCCTATATGAGAGGCGAGGAAAGAATCTATTTCCCCTATCTTGTCCCATAGCTCATGAGGGAGACTTCTAGAGTTGATGTAGGCAACGAAATCTACAATAACCTTTCCTTGGTTTGAAGATTCCCATGTTGAAAAGCTTTTTTCGATTCCCTCGATGCTTGAGAGTGCTTCTCTTTTGGTGCTGGCAAAATCCGGATAGTTGACTTTGTATTCTGTAAGCGACTTTAGGAAAAGGTCTAGGCGCTCCAAGGGAAGCCGCAATTTCTCTCCAGAGAGTACATCGACAATCTCCACTTCTTTATCCGAAATTTGCTTCGCTTCCATTCTGAGATCAGAAAGCTGATGCCTGTACGATTCCACATTGGGTTTATGGCCGCTGACCCTGGCATTCTTAGTATGTTTCTTTGCAGCAGGAATATGCTCATTATTTATTATCTTCTTTGCCTGGGCCATTCCTTTTTCTTCCACTTTGCCCTCTTCTCCTGCGGCCTTTTCTTTCTTGCTGGTTGGTTCATT
>JAHFEN010000097.1 GCA_023248455.1 Microcaldota archaeon
CGGGCTCCTGGTAGCGCTTGTCGTCCGCGCTCTCGTCCAGGCTGACCCGTGCATAAAGAGCTATCTTCATTTTCCTCCTCCTTGCTTGCGCTGAGCAGTTTTATCCGTCAGAGATTTCGTCTTTCGGGCTTTATTCGCTTCCGGCCCACTCATACTAAAGTCAATTTTACCCAATGCATTTTTTCCTCGCCCTACTGAACCATGCACTTTGCCCTGTCCGCTATTTCTCCAGTATGCCGATTATTACGTTGTTTTGACCTGCACCAGTGCGATAATCTGCCGAGTTTGCCCATATCACAAAAATCTGGTCATCCCAGACCAAACCAGCCAATCCTTGAAACTCAACCATCTTGTCAGAACCAGCCAGCGGCATAAAGCCCCAAATACGCCACTATTATGTAGCGGAGGGTTTTGCCTGCCATTGTCGCAAGCAGGAACTGCCACCAGGGCATCTTGAGCGCGCCTGAGGCGATGCCCGCGATATCGAAAACTGGATTGGGGATGAACGCGAGCACGAAAACTGCCAGAGGCCCGTATCTTTCTATCTGTTCCCTGTGCGATTTGTAGATTTTGGTGCGGGTAACCGCATCGTGCCCTGCGTAGCCTGCCAGAAAGCCGGATATTTCCCCGATTCCTGAGCCTGCGCCTGCGGCTATTCCCACGAGAAACGGGTTGAGGTAGGCGCCCATGGCAAATACCACGGCAAAGCCCGGCAGGGGCAGGAGGATAGTGGCAGAAGAAATAAGCGATATGATGAAAATCCCGGCATAGCCCATTTGCCGGAGAATCCCCACCTGCGAAAAGAGGAACACCGCTCCAACCGTGATTGCCAGCGCAACGGCTAGAGAAAGCAGGTTTTTTACGCTAAGCAGGGTCTTCTCTTTTTCCTTTGCCATTAGGAATTGCTTGCGGGAATATGCTCTTATTTATATTCTTTGACCCCGAAGGTGGAAAAGGGGTGTAGCAATGTCGCTTTACAAGGAGATATTGCCTGTGATGATAATTGTGCTGATGTTCGCCATTGCAGTCTATGCAGAGCCCCGCGTGACAACAAACAGCAGGGGAGAGATGATAAGCGTCCCGGGCATTGGCGCAGCCACAGGCCTCTCAAGCAAGGCAGTAGGGCTGTATATCCTGCCCTTGCTCACGCTGATAGTATACACCGGCCTTCTCATCATACCAAAAATAGAGGTGTACCACCATAACCTTGAGGATTTTTCTGATCAGTTCTGGGGCTTCAAGGTGATACTGGTTTTCTCAATGGGAATAATCTACGTGGCAACCCTGCTCCCGAACCTCGGGTATTTCACCAAATTGGACCCCATGCTCATGGTTGTGGCAGCAGTGGCGCTGCTTTTTTTCTACGTAGGCTACATGCTCAACTTTACCAAGAGGAATCATTTTATCGGGATCAGCACCCCATGGACGCTTGCTGATGACAAAGTGTGGGAAAAGACCAACCAGCTTGGCGGAAAGCTGTTCTGGATTTGCGGCGTGCTTGCGCTGGTCACCATGGTGGCGCCTCCAGGCAGCTGGCTCTGGCTCATACTGCTGCCCTTCGTGCTCGTGGCAATCGGCATGTTCGTCTACTCGCTGCAGGAATTCAAGAAAACAAAGGCCGTGCAAGATGCGAGGCGCAAGAAAAAGAAGTGAGCCGGCGCACGGATTTTTTCTTTTTGTTCCTACTTTTGCTTTTTTATTGGCGCAGGGCAGGCCGTGTTGTTGTATTTCGAGTAGTGCTCGGCGTATTTCACGAAGCGCGAAATGGCTCTCATCGCGGATGACGGCGAGGCGTAGGTAGGGACGCCGTAGCTTTCCAGAATCCTCTTGTGCATCTCGGTGTACTCGCCCCCGGTGCAGACCGCGATTATGGGCTTTTTCTGAGTGTCCGAGGCGCGGATCGCTATGTTCACGACCGAGCTGTCGATTGCCACTGTCTGGAAAAGTATGATCAGGAGTATGACATCCACATTCTCTTCCTTCAGGAAGGCGTTCAGCGCCACTTCGTAGCGGTGGGAGTCCGCATCCCCGATTATGTCAAGAGGGTTGCGCACGTTAGCATAGGGCGGAAGCGTCAAGCGCAGGGCTTGCGAGGCCTCACCTGAAATATCCGCAAGCGCAAGCCCCTCATCCTCGATGGAATCGGTTGCAAGCACCCCCATCCCCCCTCCGTTCGTTATAATTCCGATGCGCTTGCCGCACGGGAGTACCTGGTCGAATATTTTGGCAAAGTCGAACAGCTGCTCAAGCGTGGCAGCCTCTATTACTTCAGCCTGCCTGAATGCCGCCTTGTAAGCCTCTGACGCGCCTGAAAGAGAGCCGGTGTGAGAGCGGGCAGCCTCTGCCCCGGCCGCGCTCCTGCCGGCCTTGAGCACCACCACTGGCTTTTTTCGGGTGATTTTCTTCGCGATTTCCAGGAATCGCCTGCCATCCCTCACTCCTTCGAGATACACGACAATGATCTGCGTTTCCTTGTCAGAGGCAAAATACTCCAGAAGGTCGCACTCGTCAATAACGGCCGCGTTGCCGTAGGACACGAACTTGCTCATTCCTATTCCAGCCCGCGCCGCAAGGTCCACGATGCAGCCGCCCACAGCGCCTGACTGCGAAATGAACGAAATTCCGCCCACTCGTGGCCTGCCAAGCTTGTAAATGGGAAGGAAAACGCTGTCCACGCGGCTGGCTGGCGTGAGAACGCCCATGCAGTTTGGGCCTATGAGCGCAATGCCATACTTGTTGGCTATGGCTGCGACCCTTTTTTCCTCCTCCATTTTCCCGACTTCGGAGAATCCGCCTGTGATGAGCACCACGGCCTTTACCCCCTTTTTGCCGCACTCCTCAAGGACCTCGGGAACTGCTGCAGCGGGAACTGCGATGACTGCGCAGTCCACTTTCTCCCTTATATCAAGCACTGACTTGTACGATTTCAGGCCCAGTATTTCCTCTGCGTTCGGGTTGATTGGGTAGACCTTGCCGCCAAAGCCCCCGTCGATGAAATTCTTCACTATGACGTGCCCTATCTTGTTGGGCTCGCGGCTGGCGCCTATAACGGCAATGCTGCTTGGGTTGAAGACAGCGGAAAGGTTCTTGATTTTTTGGGGCATTTTTGCCAGACTATCACCGGTTTTCGCGCTGTTTCCCCTTGCCCTCTCCATTTTTGCAGGCCAGCGGAAATTCAGCGCAGCATCCTCATGTCAACCGCAACGCAGCCTTTTTCATCAGCCATCAGCGGGTTTATGTCGAACTCCGCGGGATCCTCTTTTAACAGGAGGCTGGACACGCTCAAAAGCGCCCCAACCAAGGCAGCTTTGTCTATGGGCTTCCTGCCGCGGGCGCCCTCGAGAATGGGGCTGGAGCGGAGCTCGGAAATCATCCCAAGAGCATCATCTTTCGTAATCGGGCATACGCGGAACGTGACGTCCTTGTACACTTCCACGAAAATGCCGCCCATGCCAAGCATAATTAGCTGGCCGAACTGCGAATCGCGCTTGCCCCCGATGATAAGCTCGATTGCGCCCTTTCCGGCCATCTTCTGCACCAGCACGCCTTCAACCTTGGAATTCCGGAAGCGGTCCATCAGCGTGCGAAAGGCGTTCTCGGCTTCAGAGGCGCTCTGCACATCAAGGATCACGCCGCCCCTGTCCGACTTGTGCAGCGCGTCAGGCGAGACTATTTTCATTGCAACGGGAAAGCCCATTTCTGCCGCAGCCTTGATCGCCCCATGCGCCTCTTTTGCCATTATTGAGGGCACAACGATTAAGCCGTACTTTGAAAGAAGGGGGAAATCAATCATGAGCAACCCTCATGCGATCTTGGTTATTGAAAGGTAAATAGCGCCGAGGAAAATCGCAAGCACGACAAGCACGAGTATCGCATAGGGCGCGTACTCAACAAGGTAGTGCTCTATTTTCGAGTAAAGCCGCCTGCGCTTCTCAAGCGCCTTTTCCTCATCCTGGGTCAGGGGCCTTTTCATCCACTCATGGTGCCCGTGCTTGTGCTCCTCGTGGTGGCCGTGCTTGTGCTCCTCGTGGTGCTCCCTATGCTCACCCTTGAGAATGTGAAGCACATCCTCCTTCTTTTCGGGAATTTTCACGTCACTTGGGTTCACCCAGGGCGGGGAAGATGCCGATGGCTCCTTTCTTGGGGGGAGCTCCTCTGACTCCTCCTGTGAAGTTGGCCGCAGCGTCTGCTCT
>JAHFEN010000098.1 GCA_023248455.1 Microcaldota archaeon
GCGGCGCGCAGCGCCGCCGCGCCGCTGAAGCTATTTTTCTGAAGAAGATAAAGAAGGAGAGCCAGCGATGCTGTATCCACCCGCTAAAGCGGGTAGGGGTTAGCATATCGCTTCACTAAATCGCCCCTACTGCGATTCGAACGCAGATCACCGGCTTCGGAGGCCAGCATTCTATCCGTTAAACTATAGGGGCACAGATGTTCGATTTGAAGTGAACGAATTTTAAGGGGGAGGTCAGAAAAACGCGGTCCTGGGGGCTACTTCCCCCTCACGCTCACGATGTAGATTAGCTCCATCAGGGAAACGAACAGCTCGTCAAAGTACTCCAGGAATTCCCAATCGTGCCTGAAGCGCGCAAGATGGATGTGGTGCGTGATCTTCTTGAACCATGAAATGTGCCTTCCAGCTGCCCAGATTCCCTGGTAGGACATTACCCCCATCCCTCGGCCAAGCGAAATCAGCGCGGGAAACACGCGCGGAGAGTATTGCATCTTGCGGTTTGGCCTGCCCTGTATTTCGCAGGCTATATTATGCACCACGTAGTCCGCCTGCTCGATTGCCCGCATGGCAGTGAGTGTGGGCTGCACCTCCATTGCGCTGCAGTAGCCGCAGTCGCCCACAGCGAATATCGATGGGGAGGCAATCCACTGGAGATACTTGTTCAGCACCAGGCCGCAGCGGTCGTTGTAATTTTTGCCGCCAAGCTCCTCTGCAAGGCGCGAGGGGCGTATGCCTGCGCACCAGACTATTGTTTTTGCCTTGATTTTCCTGCCGTCCTGCAGAACCACGCAGCCCTTGCCCACCCTTGCGACCGGATTGCCAAGCAGCAGCGTGATGCCTTGCTTTTTGAAGTATTCTTCGCAGAATTTGCCGACCTCCTCGGAAAAGCCGGGCGAAAGATGCTTGCTCCTCCCAACAAGGACTATTTCGCGCTCGTTTCCTGGTATGCCGCATTGCGCGCAGACCTTGTCCAGCAAGTCCTTCAGGTCAGTGGCAAGCTCCACGCCTGTGAGCCCGCCGCCCACCACCACTATGCAGGTGTCGCCGGCAGTCTTGCCGCTTATTTTGCAGGATTTGAACATCTTCCCCACATGCGAACGGATGGCAAGCGCATCCGAGTCAGACTTGAACTCGAATGCGTTCTCTCGCGCGCCAGGCACCCCGTAAAAATCTGTCTGCGAGCCCACTGCGAGGACAAGGTAATCGTAACGGACGGCCCTGCCAGGAAGAAGCACGCGCTTTTTCCTCCAGTCTATCCCGGAGATTTCCGACTCCGTAAACTCGATTCCATGTTGCGAAAAAAGCGCCTGGTATCCGATTGTGATTTCATCCTCAGTCACCTTGCCGCTGACGAGCTCTGGCAGCGTCGCGTGGTAATCAAACCTGCCGGTCTTGTCTATTGCGATTATGCGGGCTGATTGGCCAAGCCTTCGCTTCAAGCCAAGCGCAGCCGCCATTCCGCCAAATCCACAGCCGGCTATCACAATGCGCACTGCCATGAGTTGCTAACGTGAACTAATCTTATAAAGGTGATTTGGAAAGCTGTGCGGATATTTTTATGGCTGAAGAGGCGAAAGGCAAGGCTGAGAGGCAGGATGTTGCAGACGCGCTCCGTCTATTGGTATTCAGAATTTTGGTTGCTTTGGAAAGAGAGTACCTGTGCATCATGGATTAACTTCCACGTACAGCAGGCTGAGTATGCTCTTTTTCCCTTCCGAGTCCTGGACATAGACCTTGACATTGTAGGTGCCTGCGCTGCCTGTGGGCGGAACTCCGAACAGCCTGCCTGTTGCCGGGTCAAGCTGCAGCCAGTCGGGCATTTCTTCAGCTTCCCATCTGTAGGGCGGCTTGCCGCCAGCTGCGGAAAGCGCGGCAAGGTAACTCCGCCCCTCATTGGCAGCAGGAAGGCTGGTTGAGCTAACACCAAACCCCCCTGCAGGAATTGCCTGCTGCTGGACTGGCAAGCCTTTTTTCCTGAGCGCAAGGTAGCCGAACAAGAGGCCTGCGAGCGCGAGTGAAAACACTGCAGCTGCTACTGCGATGTCTGCCTCTGAAATCCCAAAAGGGGGCGGTTCCTCCTGATTCTTAGGAGTTTCAGGCTGTGGCTTTTCCGGAGTTGGTTTTTGAGGATTGGTGGGCTTTGGACCGGTCGGGGGAATGGCTGTTTCGTTTTTCTTTTCTGGCTCTTTTGGCTTCTGCATGGGGGCTGCCTCTTTCATTGCAGATAGCGAAGCGTACTTGAACAAGGCGATAATGGACGGGGGAACGAAGTGCGTTACTGAGTAGGCTATGGTGCGCGACTCGTTGGGCGAGAAAGTGGGGAAAATGAAGGTGACTGCGGAGCCGTTGAGGCGGGCGTACTGCGGGACGAATTCCGTCTCGTTTGGCGGGAATTGGGCAGGAAGAGAATCTGTGAAGGCAAAGTCGAGCATGGTGCAGTAGCTTGCGCCCAAATTCGTAAGAGTGTTGATTGCCACGGAGCGGTTGGAGGAGCTAGTTATTTCCCGGGTCAGCCTGACTTGGCAGGTGCGGTTGAGCCCTATGTCCACGTTTATGTAGGTTGCGTTTTTTTCGGATGATGAAGAGCTTCCGCCTCCGCCTCCGCCGTTGTTGCTTCCTTGGGGGGCGGGAGAGGGGGAGGGGGCTGCCCCAAACTGCTTTACCGCGGAATATTGCAGGCCTGTTATGGTCAGTGCCGCGCCAGATCTTGAGCAGGTCAGGTTGCCTGAGGGCGTGCCATCACATGCCACTGCGGTTTCGTTAGCACCTGTGCAGCTTGAAGATAGGCTGGCTGCGCTGGCGTTCTCCTCGCTCTTCACGCACACGCTGGTGAACGAGCTGCTGGCGTCATTGAGGGTGAAAGTCTTGGTGCCGACAAGACCTCCGCTAGCGTTGGCTCCGTGCACTTCCATGTAAGAAGCGCCAGCATCAGTCCCGGCAGTGATGTTTATGGTGGTGAAATTAAGGATAGAAAGAGAGAAATTGTAGGGGAAAGAGAGTGCCGACTTGCCTCCTGAAGAAATTGAAACTGTCTGGTTGCCTTCGAAATACCTGCCATTTATCGCGGCGGTGCCTGCGATGGTTGCGGTTGCATTGGCTGAGCCTGAGATATTCGCTGCCATGCTGGAGCCGTTGCCGAATACGCGCGGAACCATGTAGGGGAAGTAGTCCGAGCCGTTCCCGACCCAGAAGCCGGAAGCGGTGGCGCTGCTGAGCGGCCTGGCTGCGCCTGCATCTGCATAATTGTCCCAGTCGGTGTCGCGCAAGTCGAATGCCGTCCATGCCCCTGAGCCGTTGGCAAAGTAGTATATGTTGCCTGATGTGGAGTTGTTGAATGCGCTGCCGGTGTTGTAATTCTCAATCCATATGCCTGCGGTTATGTTGTTGGCAAGGAAGGCGCTGGAGTTCGCCGCGGCCCCGAGATATATGCCCGTGCCTGCCGAGCCTGTTGCAAGCGTGTTGCTGGAGAAGCTGTTGCCCGAGCCTGAGTAGATGTAAAGCGCATACTGGTCAGAGGTGGAAAATGTGCAGTTGGAAAGCGTGCTTGAAGACGCTGATGAGAGGAAAGCACTGGAATTGGAGGTGGAATTGAAGGTGCTGTTGGCAACCGATATGCCTGAGGCGGATTCGATATATAGTGCATACCCGGTTATCGAGGATCCGTATGAATTGGTGATTGTGTTGTTGGAACTGCCGGTGTCGAGGGAGATGCCGATGCTTGAGTTGGAGGTGCCGTTTGACCTGGTGATTGTGATGTTGGAACTGTCAAGCAAGTAGATGCCGTAATTGGAGTCGGAGATGCCGCTGGAGTCGGAGATAGTATTGTTGGAATTTGAGTCAATCAGGATTCCCCAACCGGAGGTGGAGGAGCCTGTGGAGTTGGCTATGGTGTTATTGTACGATTGGTCCAGGGTGATGCCGCTGACACTGGCTGAAATGCCTGTGGAGTTGGCAATCATGTTGCCGTCTGAATCGAGATATACGAACAAGCCGTGGCCGGAGATTGCGGTGCCTGTGGAGTTGGAGATTGTGTTATATGAGCTGGACCTAAGGACGATGCCGCCTGCGACGTAGCCCGAGGAGTGGGTGGTGCTTGCAGAAACATTTTGGATTGTACCGTTGCTGGAGCCGTTATAGAATACTCCCGTTGAGAAGTTCTGTATTATGCAGTTTCTCAGGGTCGTATTGAACTG